>NZ_AUEY01000074.1 GCF_000426225.1 Desulforegula conservatrix Mb1Pa | reverse complement strand
CAGGTTCGCCTTGGACTGAAAATTATTTTACGCAATGTTCGCGTTAGAGACTGGTGGTGCCCAAAGTCACGAAAATTCCAAATGCCTTTGCAGTTTGATTCTAAGCCGCTTTGCAATGAAAATATGGATTACGAAGGCTTTTGTAATCCGGAATGCTTAAAAAATGACAATTTGAATAACTTGCAAGACTCACTAAGAACAGAGTGAAACTCTAAACTGCAGTTTTTACAGACAACTCAGCTTTCAGATTAAGTTCAGCTATCTTTGTTTCGTATAGCTCTGAAAGCGTCTTCAATTTATCTTCTCTGCTTGGTGAGGCATCCAGCATTTTTTGGCGAGACTTTAGCCATAAATTTTGCTCTTTTTTCACGGCCTTTTTCTCATTTTCTCCCAGACCAGATAATAGAGCCCTGAATACATCAGCCATCTGCTTATCCAGATCAGCAAGCCTATCATCAGAGCAAACCAGTTTCTCAACCTCCGTTGTGGCCTTGGAACAGTCAAATCCTGGCATAGCTGCATGAACAGAAACGATTGAAACAAGAACAAGCGTAACCACAATCAGGACTAAAATATTTATTAAGCGGATCTTCATTCAATCATCTCCATATTTAGATTATCCAAGAATATCTCAAAACTCTGTTCCAATGCATCTGCAACAAGCCCGATAAAGGGTTCATAGTCATTGTGCATATGGGCTTTATCAAGTGTTTCAAAATATTCTTTTTTTAAGGTGGCTGGAATAACAGCGGGCGGGAAACCAGATTTAATAAGTTCAAGATTCATTAAGAGTCTTGCAGTTCGCCCATTCCCGTCAATAAAAGGATGAATTTTTATTAGGTCAGCATGGATTCTGGAGGCTACTTCAACAGGATGCATCTTTGCCAAGTTTTCATTGTGGCAGACAATTAACCTGGCCATTTCATCAGTCATAGTATTGAAATGAGGAGGCTCATGATCAGATTCAGTAAAATTTATATTTATATTCCTGTATTTTCCGGCATTAGTATTATCTATGTTTTTTGACAAAATATGATGGGATCTTTTTATAAGGGCCTCAGAAACAGACTCATTTTTTTTAGCAAGCATTTCTATATAAATAATTGCATCTCTGTGATTGATGACCTCAAAGTGCTCACGCAAACTTTTTCCCCGAAGTTTTTCCCCTTCGAGAACCATTTTGATTTCATTGGCCGTGAGAGTATTCCCATTCATGGAAATAGAGTTGTAAATCCAGCTCTGAAGAATTTTTTCATGAATAATTCGGACAGCAGCTTCAGGAAAAGGACGCAGGGCGCCTATTTTTGCTTTCAGCTTGTCCAGTTTGTCAAAATTCATAATGTGTCCTTCAGCATTTCAGACTTTTGGCATTTAAAAACGCCGATGGGTCGCTTTTTGAAAAAAGCTTGGCAAAAACTTATTATGTCGAATGCCTGAGAACAATACGTTCATAGCTGTTGAGATGTATATTTTATGAGTCCGCAAGCTACCAATAATAATCTAAAGCCTCAAAAAATATCCTGAAATACCATAAATCTTTATTTTGAGAAAACTGTAATAGAATTCGAGGAAGGAAAAAAGAAATGGTGCGTACTAAAGATGTACGCACCCAAAATAGAAGGCTAAATCACTATAATATAAAAGACTATTCAGGAGCTACATAGCTTTCGAGTTCCTGCTTGATTTCGTCTATCATTGAATACAGCCAGTCAACATCTTCAATAGAAAGACGACCAGCCTTTGCAGGCGCCCTGTCATTGCCGTCCTTGCCTTTAAGGATTCTCGGGCCAATCTGGAGCTTCGGATCTCCTTCACCATACTGATTAATGGAAATCAAAAGACCTGTTTCCTCGCATCTCCATTCCTTTAGTTTCTTATCCTTTGAAGGGTCAAAACCAGCCATTTAGCAATCTCCTTTTTAGTGGTTCAATCGGTTTTAAAGAACCAATATCAAAAAAAGCTGAAAAGTTTCTCAGCGATTATATTTATTGAATCAAATGCTGCCATTGTTCGGTGTGTTGTGCAAACCTAGCGGCTTGAACACCCTACGACCAAAAATCGTTTGATGTTTTTAGCCGATGATTTTCTAAAATCAGATTTGTCATCTACAATCAAAAAATCCAACTTTAAAAACCCAAATAGGTTAAGTTTTTTGCGGAGCTTTTTTACAAAAAAGCGATCCGCCGGCACTCACCATAAGAATGGTGACATTGAATATCCTTATTATTCCTATCTTCGTTGGTTTATAAGGGTAACATTGCCTCCCCTGAGGCATTCGGATCAATGTCGGATTACGAGCAAAGGACGCTCTAATCCGACCTACGAATTGGCCTGTTTTTACGGCAATTTAACAATACAAGGCATACCTAAATTTACCGCCCGGACGCTCAATTATGCCGAAAGCTTCGAGAAATCTGCTACTTTAAGGAACGTGTCAGCCATTTTGGAAAGAAGGGAAAGCCTGTTGTTTCTCACCTTCTCATCTTCGTCCATGACCATTACACCGTCAAAGAAAGCATCCACACTTGCTCTGATTCCTGCAACTCGGCCGAGAGCTTCTTCATAGTTTCCATTTTCAGCAAGCTTAACAACGTCATCACGTACATTTGCAAAAGCAGAATAGAGATCCCGTTCGCAGTCTTTTGCAAATAGTTTTTCATCTACTTCTGCAAGAGCTGCCGTATCTGTTTTTTTGATGATATTTACAATTCTTTTAAAAGCTGCCGCAGCTGATTCAAAATCAGCCTCCTGCCTGAACTTGTCTATGGCCTTAACACGTTTCCATATATGCGGAATATTATCAGACGATACTGAAATTGAAGACTGGGCAGCATCCTTTGACGCTCCTTCTTCCACAAGCATGTTAAGGAGTCTGCCTTCAATGAAGGAAAGGACTTCGGAAACGGTCTGGTCTGTATTTTTATCTGTTTTTAAAACAAACATTACACAGCTTTCAGAAACAAAATCACGCATATTGATTCCAAATTCCTTGTTAAGAAGAATCTGGATAATACCAATGCTCTGCCTGCGGAGAGCATAAGGATCAGAAGCTCCGGTTGGTATGAGATCAACACTGAAACACCCGCATATCGAATCCATCTTGTCAGCCATGGCAAGAATAGCGCCTGCCAAAGTCTCAGGCAGCTTGCTACCAGATGACACAGGCATATAATGCTCTTCAATTGCTGTTGCCACAGTAGCGTTTTCTCCGGCTGCAAGGGCATATACCCTGCCCATTACTCCCTGGAGATTGTCAAATTCTCCGACCATATCACTGACAAGGTCGGCTTTGCAAAGGTAAGCTGCCCTGGTGACATTTGTCTTCATTGCCTGATCGCATCCAGCTTTATCTGCGATCCACGCTGCAAGGGATCTAACCCTTTCGACTTTCTCATAAATTGTACCGAGTTTGGCCTGGAGGGTCACTTTTTTGAGAGACTCAGTCCAGTCGTCCATCTTATGCTCAAGATCTGTCTTGAAGAAGAATCTTGCGTCCTCAAGCCTTGCACGAAGAACTCTCTCATGGCCTTTTGCAACAAGGGCCATGTCAGTTGCCCTGGTATTATTTACAGCTATGAAATAAGGCATAAGATCGCCTTTAGGATCAACAACCGCAAAATACTTCTGATGGAGCCTCATGGCTGTTATCAGAACTTCTTTAGGAACTTCCAGGAACTTGTCATCGAACTTGCCTGCAACAGCTTCAGGCGTTTCAACGAGGTTCTTGACTATATCAACAAGCTCCTCGTCAGCAGAAATTGAGCCTCCGGTCTGGGCCGCAACTTCCTCGATCTGGACCTTTACCATGCTTCTTCTTTCATCAATATCTGCTATAACAAAGGCCTTACGAAGCATTTGAACATAATCATCCGAAGTATTGATCCTGATTTTTTCAGGAGACATGAACCTGTGACCGAATGAATGGTTGGAGCTTTCAATATTGCCAAGTTCAAAAGGAATGATTTCTGAACCAAGAATGGCAAGAATATTCTGAATAGGACGGGCAAATGTAATATTAAGATCCGCCCATCTCATGGTTTTTGGAAAAGGAATAGCAAGAATAACTTCAGGCAGAATTGTCCTGAGAAGCACTTCCGAAGGCTGGGCAGCCTCTATTCTTGTGGCGCAAAGATATGGCCCCTTTGGAGTATCCTTGGTTTTAAGATCTTCCACCTTAACACCAACTTTTTCCGCAAATTTTACGGCAGCCATTTTGGGCTTGCCATCTGCTTCGTATGCAGCAGATACAGGCGGCCCCATGACTTCTTCCTCGAGATCTGCCTGATTCTTTGCGATATTTTCCACTATTATGGCAAGTCTGCGCGGAGTTCCGTAAACTGTTGCCTTGCCATGACCAATCCTGGCCTGATCGAGTCTTTCTATTAGTTTTTCAGAAAGAGCATTAAGAGCCGGTTCAATATATCCGGCTGGTATTTCTTCTGAGCCGATTTCCAGCAAAAGACTTTCCATTTATAACCTCAATTATCTGTCATTATTCAATGAATTACCTGGAAGCTTAACCCTTTATAAGCGGGAAGCCCATCTTCTCTCGCTGGGCGAGATACGTCTCACTGCAGGCCCTTGCCATATTTCTTATTCTTCCTATGTAGCCAGTCCTTTCAGTAACGCTTATTGCTCCCCTTGCATCAAGAAGATTAAAGGCGTGGGAACATTTAAGGCAGAATTCATACGCCGGAAGAACGAGTTCTTCTTTTATGAGTCTTTTTGATTCTGATTCGAATTTACTGAAAAGATCGAACAATAGCTCAGGATTTGATTTTTCGAAATTGTATGTGGAATGCTCAACTTCCTGCTGATGATAAACATCTCCGTAAGAAACATTTCCGTTCCAGCTGAGGTCGTATACATTGTCAACGCCCTGAAGATACATACAGATTCTTTCAAGGCCATAGGTTATTTCAACAGGAACAGGCTTGACTGGAATACTTCCGCACATCTGGAAATAAGTGAACTGGGTAATTTCCATGCCGTCCAGCCAGACTTCCCATCCAAGTCCTGACGCTCCAAGGGTTGGTGATTCCCAGTCATCTTCCACAAATCTTATGTCATGCTCCAGAGGATCAATCCCAAGGGTTTTCATGCTTTCAAGATAAAGTTTCTGGACATCGCCGGGAGAAGGCTTCAAAATCACCTGAAACTGATAATAATGCTGGAGCCTGTTTGGATTTTCTCCGTAACGACCGTCCTTTGGCCTTCTTGAGGGCTGGACATAAGCCACGTTCCAGGGTTCTGGCCCAAGCGACCTTAAAAGTGTGGTCGGATGAAAAGTTCCTGCTCCAACTTCCATGTCAAAGGGCTGAATAATAACACACCCTTTGGCTGCCCAATAATTCTGAAGAGATAAAACAACGTCCTGAAAATTCATATCAGATACCCTGAGATTTAAATTGTTTCAAAAATTCCAAGAACGGCTATTGCCGTCTAAAAATATACTATAGTCCAGATAGCCATAAACTGAATTATTATGGTATCTGTGCAGAATGGCCTTGTATGGTT
This sequence comes from Desulforegula conservatrix Mb1Pa, assembly GCF_000426225.1. NCBI lineage: Bacteria > Pseudomonadati > Thermodesulfobacteriota > Desulfobacteria > Desulfobacterales > Desulforegulaceae > Desulforegula > Desulforegula conservatrix. The sequence continues at coordinate 13,813 of NZ_AUEY01000074.1, read as the reverse complement.
AAATTGCCGTCAAAAAGGCCGATTCGTAGGGTGCTCAAGCTCTAAGGCTTGCGCACCAGATGCGTGTGCCTCCGGCGGGTCGCTTTTTGAAAAAAGCGACCCGCTTGAGGCACACGCCTTATCAAGTGTAATACTCACAAATCTTATGTGGTCATCTAACCTTGGTTTAGAGGGTCAGATTGCCTAACCGGAGGCAAATACAATTGATCCGTAAATCATTCATCTATCCTGAAACCTTCGGTATCGACGTCTGTTTCAAGCAGACTGCCGCCATCTGATGATTCAAGAATACCGGCCCATTCATTTTTGAGCTTCGATATATTATCAGACGATCCTATCGCCCATACGCATCCGCCTCCGCCTGCTCCGGCAAATCTTGAACCGCATTGTATTTTTTTTGCTGATTCATATAGCTTTTTGCCTGTTTCATCAAGTACATCCGGAGTCATTTCAAGGCGAATTTCTGTCTCCTCGTTCATTATGGTAGAAGCCGAACTCCAGTCAGAGGCAAGAAAAGCCTTATAAAACCTGCGTGTAAGATCTGAAATTTTTATCCATGGTTTTCTTTCGCCTTCAGCAAAACGTCTCATCCATTCTGAATTGACATCAGCCGACACATGGGGCTTTCCGCAATATGCAACGAGTATATTATCTTTAAGTGACTTATTTTTTACAGGAATTTCTTCTTTTTTATATGGATTGCCATTCGCGCATGCAAGCCATGACCAGAGATTTACCCCACCAAAAGCTGCAGCAAGCTGATCCTGATAACCGCATGGGACCCCGGCTGTACCGCTTTCAATTGCGTGGGCAGTAAGACAGACATCTTTTCTGAATAAAGGATCAGAAACAAGCTCAAGTCCTTTATTTTCAGATAGCAGATATTTTATTGCGCCCACAAGAGCGACAGCAGCAACGGAAGATCCTCCGAGTGCGCTTCTTGGAGGAGATTCAGAAGATATTTCAATATGGACGCCATCAAGATTAAAATGAGCGGCTATGGCAAAAATAAGCCCCATTGGATGCCTGAAAGGAAGAGCATCAGAATCAAATTCGGCGTCATCAAATCCTTTGGAGCTGATCTTTACTTTGCCAATAGCATAAGGACTGATTTTTATTCTCGTCCTCATATCAAGGGCTATATTAAAGGTGCATGGTGAAATATGCTTAAGGGGATAATGCATAGCAGGGAGATCGAGGGTTCCGCCCAGATCCACCCTGCACGGAGCCGAAGCCTTTAAGGGATTGGCATCAATAATCTTTCTTATATCCATTTATAAAACTCCGGATCTATATTTCGTGTCTCAAAATGTTCAAAAAACGGAGACTGTTAATGTCCTTGCCCATATGAAAAGGAAGAAATCTCTCTAAGATAGCCCTGCTTTCACTTATCGATACTTGATTAAGGCGTAAACGCATGGCCATGGAACAAGTATTTTTCTGAATCCATCTCAGCTCATTCAGTGTGCCCTTGGAAATTCTTAATTTCTTTCCATCATGGCTTTTGGATGAACATGAACCGCAGATTGTTCTGCCATCCTTGATATCAAACAAAAGCCTCTTATCATGGATACGATCTATTTCCAGGCCACACCCTAAACAAGAGCTGAAATCAGGAGAAAGCCCGGAAAGTTGCAGGAGCTTTATCTGAAATATTATTCCAAGCGTTTCAGCAGGTACTCTGTCCTCATCAAGATTTTCAAGCGAGGTTCTGAAGAGCTGAAAAATCTCATCCTGGGGATGGCCTTCTTCTATCCAGCCATTAAGAATTTCTGCCCAGTAGCTGGCATGGGCGGTCTTTAAGAAGTCCGTCCTAATTCTTTCATACGGGGACTCGAGGGAAACCTCTGAAAGAATGTAAAATGCCTGGTTCCTCGTGGTTTTAAGTTCCGCATCAATCAGGGTAAAAAGTTCAAGAACCCCACCAAAACGCTTTACACTTTTTTTTGCATTCTTTGCAATGGCAGTGATTCTTCCATACCCTTCAGCAAGAAGAAAAATGATCAGATCATTTTCTCCATATTCTTTCTTCCAGAGTATTATGCTCTGGGCTGAAAACGAATTCATCTGCAAATGCCTGAAAAATGAAAAGTAAGTTATGAAGCAATCATCAGCTACGGAAAAAAAACATTGGCAGTCTGATCATTTCCTGGGATCACGTAAGGCTTACCATTAAAACTAATTTCAACATTTTTGGGGTTTTCTATCAAAAGATTGAAATTTCTCTTTGCGGTAAAATCAAACCTGATGCCCTTGGTTATATCTATTTTTTTTGGAATATCACCGTCAATAATCATTTTGACCAAAGCAGTATCTTTACCCTGAAGCGTCAGAATGATTTCTTTTTCTTTAATTGCAGGAATTATTTCTTCTGATTGAGTTTCAACGGAAGCCGTGGTTTCAGGTATTTTGCTGACAAAAAAGCCGGTATCCAAATATAAATTAAACGCGTAAATGCAAAGAAGCAAAAGGATAATCAAAAGTGCAGTTTTTCTATAGGCCCAGCCAGATTTTTTGACTCGTTTATTTTGAAGATACAACCGTCTGCGTTCCATGTAAAAAGCAGCCATCTCTTCAGACTTAAGACCGAGTACTCCGCAACAGGCAGCTATGAACCCTTTGACATAAACGCATTCCGGCAGGGCTTCATGATCACTGTTTTCAAGTGAAACAATATGGTAGAGTGGGATTTTAGTCAGTTTTGAAAGTGATTCCTGGGATATGCCATGTTCCATGCGGGCATTCCTGAAATAATCACCAAAATCTCTCTGCATCCCTCCTTCTTCCATTTGTTACCACACAACTCCTGATTCATGACTTATTAGTTAATGATCTTTATGTATGACTTTTCCTTAAGACCATCAAGCCAGGTCTTAAATTTTTCCTCGATTATTTCGTTATATAATTTTTCTTCAATTTCACTCGATGAATCCGTGTAGGACTTTGACTGAGCATCCACAATTTCCTTCAGAAAAAAAATCTGATACCCTTGGGAAGTCTGAACAACGTCCGAAAACTCACCTGGACTTAATTTTTCAACAGCGCCTTTGATTTCTGTAGAAAGATCTCCGATATTGAACAATCCTAGATCTCCTCCAGATTCAGCTGTTGGCGACTCAGACGTCAGTTTTGCAACAACAGAGAAATCCTCTCCGTTTTTCAGCCTTGATAAAATCTGATCCATTTCTTCTTTCGGAGAAATACCGCCCGCAGAATCTGTTTTATTTTCATATGATTTCAGGATGTGGAAAAGATGATGCATTTTACCGTCATCTTTGGTGCCTGTGGTTTTTTCGTGGTATTTTTTGATATCTTCTTCAGTGATGACAATTTTGGACTTGACCATGGCATTAACGAGTTTTGACCTGAGAATTCTGCCCCTTGTTTCTTCCCTGAAGCCTTCCGGAGTCATCCCTTCCCTGGCAAGAGCTTTTCTGAAATCTTCGTCATTAAGAGCGCCTTGTTCTTTAAAGCGCTCCACAGAGGAATCGAGTTCCTTGTCAGAAACCGTTATGCCGTATTTTTTAACTTCCTGATCAGTTAAGGCCTTTTCAACGAGTCTTTCAATGGCATCTTTTCTTATCTTGAAAACAAGCTGTTGCTCCTGTTCTGACGGATATTTTTTTTCCTTAACCATTTTTTCATAAGGAGCAGTTGCTTTTGTGAGTTCTGAAAGCGTAATAATATCCTGATTAACAATTGCAACGATTCTATCCACAACAGTAGTTTGGGCATTTAATACAGATCTGTCAAGCAACATACAGGCAAGGGCAGAAATGGTAATAATTGTAAAAACAGCTGATACTCTAAAACTTTTTTTTGTCATTATATTATCCGGCATTCTGAGAAATAATTTTTTGCCATTCGGCTTTGTTAATATCTATCTTGTATTGAGACTGCACTTTGCCCAGCCAATCCTCATATGCATCCTCTGCTTTTTTTCTTTTAAGGTTCTCGAGGATGGACTTTGTAATCTGCTCTTCTGTCATTCCCTCTTCAGGCACTCCTCCATGCTCAGGCAAATAAATGCTATTATAATATTCCTTTGTCTCTTCAGGGGTTACAACGACATTTTTGATAAGCGCCTCGTTAATTACCTTATCCATGAGAAGCTGTATCCTGAGCCTGTCCTCCCAGGCATCATAAGGTATGGCATTTTCTAAAAGCATCTGTTCAAACGTATTGTCCGGATAATCAGCCTTTATTCTGTCGACCTCGGCCTTGAGAGCTTCTTTTGATATGGTAACTCCCATGGACTCCGCAGCATTCTGAAGAATAAGCTCTTCAACAAGATCGTGAAGAAGTTCATTCAGAACGATTTTAAACTCAGCGGGATTTTGGGTCACATTGTGCGGATAAGCGGTCTTGGCCAGCTCAAGCGCCTGTTTATAATCAAAAACAGTTACTGACTTCTTCCCGACTTTTACAAGAACCTTATCCTTGTCTTTCGGGATAAAGGAACAACCTGAAAAAGTTATAAGAAGTGTTGCTAATAAAAGGTGTATTATAATTTTTTTTTTCACCGCAGCCTCTAAAAAGCCTTTTAAATACCTTGAATAAATAAAGCGTTAATTGTTAACACGGGCCGAAAGCTCTTTCAATACATTTCTGGCCTTGGCGAGCGCCTGGGTTATGTTCTGTTCTCCAAGGTCGATCTTTAGAGTATTGTCTGATGTGAATACGCAGGAGCCTTTTTTGGAGGCCGCATATTCGGCAGGGGCAAAAGGCTTTTTCAGGTGAATTGGAGAAAATTGCAGAACAAGTGTTGTCTCACTCAGATCCACCCTTTTTATACCACATCTGATTGCAAGAATTCTGATCATAATTTTGAGAAGTATATTCAGAGCCTCCAAAGGCGGTTTTCCATATCTTTCTGTCATCTCTTCCCTGAAAGCGCCTATCTCATTAAGATTCGTCATCCGTGAAAGACGTCTGTAAATATGCAGTCTCTGATCAAGATCAGGCACATATGATTCAGGAATGAATGAAGACATGACTATGTTTATTTCAGGTTCGAGGGCTTCTGTTTTTGGCTCGCCCTTCATATCCGCGACAGCCTCGTCAAGCAGCTGAAGGAACATATCATATCCGACAGCTGCAATATGACCAGACTGGGACACGCCAAGGGCCGCTCCTCCTCCTCGAATCTGGAGGTCGCTCATGGCAATATGAAAACCTGAACCAAGGTCGCTGTATTCCATAAGAACCTTAAGACGCTTCTGGGCATCCTTGCTTATTGTCGCGCCTTCATCAAGAAGAAGATAAGCAAAGGCCTGCTCAGATCCGCGACCTATTCTTCCTTTAAGCTGATATATCTGGGACAGACCGAATCTGTCAGCCTTGTTTATTATCATTGTATTGGCAGATGGGATATCAAGGCCCGATTCGATAATTGTCGTACAGACAAGCATGTCAAAATCACGGTTGATGAATCCTATCATGCTTTTTTCAAGTTCTTCTTCGGACATTTTACCGTGGGCAGTTCCAATTCTTACTTCAGGAACTATCTTTTTGATTTCCTCGACTTTGGCGTCAAGGGAACCGATATTGTTGTGGACGAAGAATATCTGCCCTCCCCTTGCAAGCTCGAACCTTACAGCCTTTGATATGATGCTTTCATCATAATCAGAAAGATAGGACTTTATTGGAACCCTTTCTTCAGGAGGCGTCGCTATCACGCTGATATCCCTTATACCCATCATGGACATATGGAGGGTTCTTGGGATAGGAGTTGCACTGAGCGCTAAAACATCTACGGTTTTCCTGAGATTTTTAAGCCTCTCCTTATGCTTTACCCCGAATCTCTGTTCCTCATCTATTACAATAAGGCCAACATCCTTGAATTCTATGTCTTTTTGAAGAAGTCTGTGGGTTCCGACAACTATATCAATAGAACCGTTTTTAAGACCTTCGACAATCTCATGCTGTTCTTTTTTGGTTCTGAAACGGTTAAGACAAGCAAGCCTTACAGGATATCTTTCAAATCTTGTCTTAAAAGACCGAAAATGCTGTTCTGCGAGGATAGTCGTTGGAACAAGAATTACGGCCTGTTTACTGTCGCTGACAGCCTTGAAGGCAGCCCTTAATGCGACCTCTGTCTTGCCGTAGCCAACGTCACCGCATACAAGCCTGTCCATGGGTATAGAACTGCCCATGTCGCCAAGAACATCATCAATGGCCTTAAGCTGATCTGGTGTCTCGTCATACGGAAACGATGCCTCAAAATCCCTGAAAAAATGATCCGGAGGAGCGAATGAGTAACCTTCCTGGGCCTTTCGAGCTGCGTAAAGAGCGAGCAGCTCTCCAGCAATTTTCTCAACTTCTTTTTTTGCCTTTTCCTTTGCCTTGTCCCAGGATTTTCCACCCATTTTATCAAGGACAGGAACATGCTCCTCTACTCCAAGGTATTTCTGAATCGTGTTTATGCGGTCAACAGGTATGAAAAGTTTATCACCGCCCTGATATGTTATAAGAAGAAAATCGTTTACAACAGGCCCAAAGCTCAGTTTCTCAAGTCCTTGGTACATGCCTATCCCGTGTTCGGAATGAACGATAAGATCGCCGCTGGCAAGTTCTTCAAGGGCAAGGAAGCTCTCTCTTATGCTTGAAGGCTTTCTTGTTCTTCTCCTGTGGTATTTGAGTCCGAATATTTCATCTTCAACAGCGACGGCTAAGCCTTTATCGGGCCATGTGAACCCCTTGGACAATCTACCTGTACAAACATAAACCATGGATTGCTGACGAACGAAATCAGGACAGCCAGTCATGAGGTGAGCGTTAACTCCATAAGTTGACACTATTTCATGAAGTCTTTCGGCCTGGGATTTTGTTGCGGCAAGAAGAAGTACGCAAAGGCCCTGCTCTTTTCTGATATTTATCCAGTCAGCAAGTGGGCCAAATAGATTCTCACGACCTGAAATATTTTTAAGCTTTGTAGTTAGATCAGAATTATCCTCGTAGCTTACATCAAGATCTTTTATAACGCGCTGGCTGTCCGTGATTTCAAGATCCTTGAAAATCAAGGGTTTAAGTCTGTCAATAAAGCCTGACGCATCCTCCCAGGAAAGGCTTATCTGATCAGCCTCTGATGCTATTTTCCCGCCTGATACTGATTTTTCAAAATTATCATGCACAAGCTCCCTGAAGTCACGGGCTCTCTTTTCAATGGATCTTGGTTCATCGACGATAAAAACAGAACCCTCAGATATATAATCAAAAATACTACCAAGGGTTTCATGGAAAAAAGGAAGAAGAGTCTCTATGCCTTGATAAAGCCCCTCATTCTTAAGTCTGTCAATGGTTTCCCTGGCCTGCTTAGCGGTAAGGCCGCAATCTGCCGCATGTTTTCTTATTCTGCCTATTATTGCGTCAGCATCCTTCGATCTGAAGATGGTCTCCTTTGCAGGAACAATAACAACCTCATGCGCAGTTCCTGTTTTTTTCTGGGTTTCAGGGGAAAAAAATCTGATGTCATCCACGACATCCCCAAAAAATTCCAATCTAAGAGGCTCACTGTATATTGGTGAGAAAACATCAAGAATACCTCCCCTTAAACAGAAGTCCCCAGGATTTTCAACAATTGCGGCCCTCTCATACCCGCAGGCCATGAGACCACTTATGAATGCGTCAAGGTCAATGGATTCGTTTTTTATAAGAAGATCAAGATTATCAGAAAGGGATTTGACAGGAATAACTTTTTGGATAAGAGCTTCAGGAGTGATAATGATAGCACCCTTGAACTCATTGTTCATCAGCCTGTAAAAAAGACTTATTCTACTGTCAGAGGAGTCAGGGCCTTTTGAAAGATTTTTAAGAGGCAGAATATTATATGGCGGCAGAAACTCGACTTCTGTGTCAGGACTGAAAAAAGATATGTCTGAGGCAATCCTGTCGGCATCTTTCTGGGTTTCAACAATTATCCAGACAGGTCTTTTCTGATTTTTGCACAGCTCGCTGATGAGCAGAGCCTTTCCAGAATTATTCAAGCCAGAGACACTCAATGCCTCATTCTTGCTCATAATAGTATCAACAATACGGGTATTCATATTCAAATTTCTAAAACCGCCTGCTTTAATTTAAAAAAAGGATAAACCTTTTAATCTAAGGAATGATTTAAACATCCGCGTTATACACAAGTATTTATAAAAATCAAAATCTGTGCCGTGTATGGGCAATTCGAAGGTCGGATTATAGCGTACTTTGCTCGTAATCAGACGTCAGCTTTTTGTCGGCGGGTCGCTTTTTGAAAAAGCTCCGCAAAAAATTTACAGTAAAATCAAGGATAATATTATTAATCAGAGATAAAGGGACAGTTTGAAAATCAATTTACATTCTCGAGTAATAAATAATTTTTTTACCGGCAACCATCTCACTTTCAGAATCCAGCCCATTCCATTTCTTGAGGGTTTCCGGCTTTACACCGAATCGTTCTGACAGGATACTGATACTTTCTCCTTCTTTTATAACATGGGTTTTTCTTATCCCGTAAAAGTGAAGGAGATTATTATCCCTCAAATTAGCCTCAAATCTGGAAATGAAACCTGATAAAGAACCCTTTGGAATAGATAATTTGTATTCACCCTTTTCAAGGAAAGAGCCCTTAATCTCAGGATTCAAATCTCGTATTGTTTTATAGTAAGTCTGGGCCGCCTTTGATATGAGCATAATACTTATTCTATATGGACAGCTGACCGTAACCTGATCTGCCTCGACAGGTTTATAGACATCATCACCGTTAAGATTAAAACCGTATTTGGCGGGTTCTGAGAAAATCATTTTTACCGCAATTGCCCGGAATACATACCGCATTGTTTCATTGGGAAGGTAAAGATTGTAATAATCCCTGGTTTCCTGAGATTCTATTCTCTCCTTAAGCCCATATTCCCCCATATTATAAGCTGCTGCAGCAAGTGACCAGGTTCCAAACAGAGAATGAAGGCTGGAAAAATACTGAAGAGCCGCATTTGTTGAAAGAACCAGATTCCTGCGTTCATCAAGAACAGGATTAACATCGAGTCCATATTTTGCGCCCGTTGATTCTATGAACTGCCAGAATCCCGAAGCACCGGCACTTGAGTTAACTCCGGACCTGAGTGAACTTTCAATTATTGCAATATATTTAATATCATCAGGCAGCCCCTTCTCTTTAAGCTGTTTTTCAATATGAGGAAAATATCTCCCTGCCCTTTTCATCCAAAGTACTGTCTGGGCTTTGTCCCAGGCCATTAAAAGGAGCTCTGTCTCAAGCCTTTCTTTTACATCAGCATTCTCTACAGGCACGTTCTCTCCGCAGAATGTAACAGGAGGCTTGATTCTGACAGCAGATACAAGATCATAATGATCGTTGGAATTTTTTTGCTGTATCTGGCTTTGATAAGTAGCATCTGGCGCTATTGGTGCTGAATCCTCTGCAAAGGCCGCTGAAATTGAGAACAGAATAAAAAATATTGACGCAAAAAATCTTAATTTCAGATTCATATATTTGTTCCTTTTGTGCAATAGCTCAAAAATTTGGTGAATTATAAATCAAAAAGGTCTGTTCTTCTGTTTGGAAGAAAGTACTTCATTCTGCTGGATCTGAAATCAGCCAGCGTTTTTTTTGAGAATTCAAGGTAAAGTATATCATCATTCTCGGTGAGAAGAGAAGACTCAAGTTCTCCTGATGGTGAAACAACGAGTGCGACACCGGGGAATGAAAGCCCCTTTCCATTTTCTCCACACTGGTTGCAGGCTGCGACATAGATTCCGTTGTCAAAAGCCCTGGCAGTTAGATGACGCAACCACGACAGCATTTTTTTTTCAGAGTTTCCGCGGGGTGACGCATGGGGGAAAAAAATCAAATCAACACCCTTAAGCGACATTATTGTGGAAAGATCTGGAAAATGAGCGTCATAGCATAGCTGAACACCAAATTTTACACCAAGATAATCAAACACCGGAACTTCACTGCCTTTTTGAAAAATTCCTTTTTCAGGTGGTGCAATATGAAGTTTTCTGTAAAAATATTTTTGGCCGTTCGGATAAAATACGCCGTGGGTGGCATACACATTTTGTTCAGGGTCAATCTCGGAAAATCCGGCAAGAATGGTGATTGAAAAACTTGAAGCAAGTTGTAAAATAATGTCAAGTTCAGGGCATTCGTTTGGCAGAGACCAGTTTTTCAGCTCAAGGCTGTTATAATAACCGGTTATATTCATTTCTGGAAAACAGATAAGAGAAGCGCCATTACTTGCAGCTTCATTCACCTGTCTTTTCATTGCTTCTATATTCAAAGCAATTTTGCCAACCTGGGAGTTACTGATGGCAATGGCGATTTTAATGATGTTCTCAGGCATTCTTTTTAATTACAGATTAAAATGAGCCTTTATCTTAAAAACCATGGTTGCCGGGAGATTGATTATTTTCTTAACCCCGGTTTTTTCTGAGATTTCCTTAAGATTTGTCTCAATAGTCTCTCTTGTCGGTTCAATAAAAGTAAACCAGACATTATAAAGTGGATGTTCTCTCAGATAATTATGTGTAACACCAGGGTAACTGTTAACTACCATGGCAAATTCATCTATTTTGTCTTCTGGTACCTGAGCTGCACACAGTGTACTGCAATAGCCTAATTTTTCAGGCCCGAAATTGCCGCCTATGCGCCTTATTATTCCGCTGTCTTTCAACCTCCTGACTCGGTCGATGACCAGTTTTTCATCAAGCCCAAGGTCCTTTGCAATGGCCTGATAAGGGCGCTCGGTTATAGGAAAATCAGACTGTATGCGATTAAGGATTCTCTTGTCAGTTTCATCTAATATTTGCATTGCCATTACTCATGAATTGATTATTTATCCTATCATTTTTATAAAAACCTTGCGGTTTCTCGGGCCATCAAATTCACAGAAAAAAAGCCCCTGCCATGTGCCGAGCAAAGGCCTGCCATTTTGAATTATCACTAACTCAGAACAGCCAACTACACTTGATTTCAGGTGAGCATCCGAATTCCCCTCATTGTGCCTGAAATCCATATCAACGGGAAAAACCTTTGAAAGAGCTGAGACAAAATCCCTTGGTACATCAGGATCAGCATTTTCATTAATGGTGATCGCTGCTGTGGTGTGGGGTGTAAAGACTATACACAAACCATCCGTTACACATGACGCTGCAACATATTCAGTCACATCGGCAGTTATGTCGATTAGCTCGTTTCGTGATCTGGATTTGACGTTCAGCATGTGCATTGCATCTCTCCGACTACTTATTTTTGTGGCCATGTCTTATTCTCAGTTATAAATGCCTTCGGAGAATCGCTTTTTAATAAGCTCTGCAAAGACTTCCTGATTGTGTGATTATAGGACAAGAAACCAAATTTTTGTCGAAAATCTTTATGAAGAATAATACAAACATGGAAATAAAAAGGCTCTGCTTTAAAGCAGAGCCTTTTAACAAGCATTATAGCAAGATAGAAACTATACGCAACCGGTTGGTTTTGGAAGACCAGCCATCTTGCAAGCTCCCTTACCAGGTCCTGAAGGGAAGAGCTCATAGATGTGCTTGAGTTTGAAACCGGTAAGTTTTGAAAGAACGCGAACCATTGGCGCAATGCCGTTCTTCTTGTAGTAGTCCTGAAGAACGTTAATTACCTGCCAATGTTCGTCAGAAAGAGTTTCGATACCTTCTTCCTTCTTGCAGTAATCAACCCACTCTGCAGTGTAGGTATTGAAATCTTCGAGGAAACCATCCTCATCAACTACGAAAGTTTTACCCTGAAATTCTACATTAGTTGCCATTTTACGTAGAGCCTCCTGTAATATAATTTATTGGTTATACCCCAATTATTCTCGAAAAATATTCCGGCTTTTCTATCTTAAACATTATTTATTGTCAATAAATAAACCTTTAGGAAAAACCGGATATTCAAACCCCGAATACTTCTTAGTATTCCTTCGGAGTCTTGTTGAGCTCTTCAAGTGTAAATACCGGGCCGTCCTTACAGACCAGCTCCTTACCTATGTTGCAGCGACCGCACATGCCTATTCCGCACTTCATGCGGTTTTCAAGACTCATAATTATGTGGTCATGCTTATATCCAAGTTTATCCAGAACAGGCTGGGTGAACTTGATCATTACAGGCGGGCCGCAGATAATTGCATAAGTGTCATCGCTTGCAGGCGGCGCGACCTTCTCGGTAATTGCTGGAACAAAGCCGGTATGATACTTCCAGTTCGGATCATCAGTTCTGTCAACTGTGATGTGCATGTTTATGTCATCACGCTGTTGCCATTCCATCAGTTCTTCCTTGTAAAGAAGCATTCCGGGACTTCTTGCGCCGTATACAACGTCAATTCGTCCGAACTTCTTGCGGTTGGCAGGATCAAGCATCATCTTGATGGATGATCTGAGTGTGGTGAAAGCAAAACCACCGCCTACTATAAGGATATTCTTGCCTTCAAGAATGTCCCACGGATACCAGTTGCCGAGTGGCCCCCTGATACCCATTATGTCGCCCACCTTCATCTCGTGGAGATAGCCTGTGACCTTACCTGTCCTGAATACGGTAAACATCACAAAGCCCTTCTCTGTAGGAGAGGAGGCAATACCAATCGGAATTTCGCCCTGACCAGGAATCGAAAGTTCACCAAACTGACCTGCCTGATAGGCAAATCTGTTTTCGTCCTCAGGATCAAGAAATACAAACTTGAAGGTCTTGAGGCTCTTATCTTCGGTGGCAATCTGAATATCGTCTATGCGCACCGGATATGGTTTATATGGATTCTGCATATGTTCTCCTCGCCCGGCGGTTTTCCGCCCTTATCAAGAGCGGAAAACAAAGCCAGCATCTAAATTCCAGCTCTTAACAGCCGGGGTTATATGCGTTCATCTTGTTACATACCTCACGAACGTCTATGTTGGCAGGACATTGCTCAACACAGCGGCCGCAGCCCACACACATGATTCCCTGGTTATACTTGTCAAGGAAGTACTTGAGTTTGTGCATGAATCTCTGGCGTGTGCGCTCCCACTCGTGCTCTCTTGGATTGTGACCTGTAGCGTGAACCGTAAAAAGGCCAGTCATGCAGGAATCCCAGTTCTTGGTGCGTATGCCGTTCTTTCCCTTTGTCACATCCTGGATATCAAAGCACCAGCATGTCGGGCATGCGTATGTGCATGTTCCGCAGTTGATGCATCCGAAGGCAACTTCTTTCCAGAAAGGTGCATTGAAAAGATCGAGTATGGTTTTGTCCTTGATCTTGTCAAACGAAACCTTGGAAGTGATCTTTGCTTCAGCTGCTGCTTTCATGCTGTCTATCTTTGCGGCAGCGTCTGCTCCTGCTTCAGCTGAAAAACCCGCAGCGTTCATCCAGGCAGATCCCTTGTCTGTCATCACCTTTGCAAGGTAGCTGTCACCAGCATCAACAAGCATTACATCCAGAGCCGAGTCATCAAATGGCCCTGTTCCGCAGCTTGTGGAAAAATCAAACTGGTCAGGGCTGTTGATCGCAAGGCCTATGAAGGTTGTGCATTCATAAGCCTTTACCCAGTAAGGATCCTGATAATCAGGATTGTTGAAGTTGAGTTCAACAAGTTTGAAAGCCTTGGCGTCGTATGGTCTGATGCCGATTACGGCCTGGGCTGAATAATCCTTTTCAGCCTCTTTCATTATATGATGGCCTTCCACATTTTCGTCCAGATTATAAACCAGCATGGTTTCAGATGCCGGGAAAGCTATGGACTTTGGTGAAAGTCTTGTGTTTTTGTAACCCATGTCGGGCTGTTCGCCAGCTGCAAGCCCTCTGAATACATGGAACTGCTTATCCTTGACCGGGCCCACCAG
>NZ_AUEY01000073.1 GCF_000426225.1 Desulforegula conservatrix Mb1Pa | reverse complement strand
CCAATCCTGTTTCATCATTCCTTTTTCCACGATCAAACAGTTCTGAGGCATTCTGTTCAAGCTCTTTCTTCCAGGCTGATATCTGATTGGAATGCACACCAAACTGATCGGATAATTCCGAGAGGGTTTTGTCTCCCTTCAAAGCCGCTAACGCCACTTTAGCCTTGAATGCTGGTCCGTGATTTCTTCTGATTCCTTTTGCCATTCTTCTGCTCCTTTTTTTTGATGTTCTAATAAAGCAGATTTTCACTTAAATGGCTGTCCAATTTTTCCAGACCAGCTCTTTTAGTCCCTGCTTTTAAGATATTTGAAAAATTCCGAATCAGTTCCAATAACAAGAGTGCTCTTGTCATCGAAGGTGGTTTTGTACATTTCAAGCGTATTCATAAAAGAATAAAATTCCGGGTCATTGCCATATGACTGTGCGTATATTTTAATAGCCTCGGCATCCGCTTTTCCCTTCAAGCCCTGAACCAGCCTGTAAGCATCAGATGAAATTCTTTTAAGCTCTCTTTCCTTTTCACCTAAAATCTTTTCAGCCTCGCCTTTTCCTTCTGATCTGAATTTTTCGGCGATCTGCCTTCTTTCGGCAATCATTCTTTCGTAAACAGCTTTTCTAACCTGGTCTACGTACCCGATTCTCTTTATTTTCACATCCACAAGCTCTATGCCGAAAGGAACAAGTTTTGCCCTGGCGCTGTCAAGAATCGCTCCGGTTATTTTTTCTCTTCCGAACTTGACCTTGTAGGACTGTTCTTCTGCGGCCTGGGATTCATCGTGAATTCCCTGCTCAAATGTATCAAGGGGTCTGTCTGTCCATCTGACTGTTTCAACGAGAGGATAGGATGTAACAAGGTTGCGCACGGCAGGATCAATAATTTCATCCAGACGAGCCTTGGCAATTGTCGTATTGTTTACTGTCTTGAAAAACATGACAGGATCAGTAATTCGCCAGCGTGCGAAAGCCTCCACCCATATATAAGTTTTATCAAGCGTAGGTATCTGGCCAGGGTCTCCGTCCCACTCCTGAAGATTTTTTGGAAAATGGTTGGCTTTCTGTAAAAAAGGAAATTTGAATTTAAGGCCAGGTGTTGAAACTGGGTCGCCTATAACCCGCCCGAACTGGGTTATGACAACCTGATCAATCTCATTTACTATGTACAGGCTGTTAAACAGACAAAGCACGGCAATAAAAGCAACAAATGACAACAAAAGTGAAACTGTAGAAGAAAAACCTTTCATTATTTTTCACCTCTTTTTTCCAAATCGCCTGTCTTGTTCTCTCCTAGAAGATTCAATAACGGCATCATATTTTTCTGAGCGCTGTCTATGACAACCTTCCGCCCGATACGGGGATAGAGATCACCAAGGGTTTCAAGATACAGCCTTCTTTTTGTTACGTCCTTGGCATTTTGATATTCAGCCAGAACATCCTTGAATTTTTCGGCATCGCCTTTTGCTCTGTTAATCCTGTCAAGCGCGTATCCTTCGGCGGTCTTAATCGATCTCTCTGCCTCCCCGCTTGCAGCCGGAATCACCTTGTTATATTCTTCCTTGGCCTGATAAATCATTTTTTCCTTCTGCTGAACAGCCTCGTTGACCTCATTGAAAGAAGACTGAACAGGAGCAGGCACGTTTGTCCTTTTCATTTCCACAGTTATTATAAGAATACCTGTTTCTGCGTCATTCAACTCCTGCTGGAGTATTTTTTTGGTTTCCTCGGCGATTTCATTTCTCTTGCTGATAACTTCATTTATGCTTCTGTCTCCAACAACAAGTCTCATGCATGCTTCAGACATATCACGCAGGAGCTGCCTGGGGTTATTTACCTTGAACAGAAAACTGTAAGGATCTTTAACCCTGTACTGAACTATCCACGGCACAACTGCCACATTCAGATCCCCTGTCAGCATGAGCGACACATTGTCAGCCGATTCATCAGTAAGATCTATTTTATCCTTTGATCCAGCCTGCGTAACAGCAGTGTCTGATCCCTGGAATCCGAATTCTTCTCTCCAGATTCTTTCCACAGGAACAAGCGTTGCTTTTTCTATCGGAGAAGGCCATTTCAGATGAAGACCAGGCTGTTCGGTTCTCAAATACTTTCCGAATCTCTGGATAATAGCCACCTCTGAAGTCTGGACAGTATATAAAGAAGAATAAGCGGCAAGGCATGCCAGCACGATAAAAAATATCCCAATCGAACTTCCGGGAAATTTGATCCCCTTGAACTGCGAAAAAAAATCTTCAAGATCCGGCCCGGAGCTTTTCTGATCGTTCTTCTGCTGCTGTTCCCTAAGTTTTTCCCAATCCCAGCTCATGATTTTCCACCCACTTGACATAGTTAATGATAAAATGTTCATTGAATTGGGCTTAAACCTAAGTTAGTAAAAATGTTGAGTCAAGTGAAAGTTCACGGAATAAGGCAAGCAGGGCAATAAGTAATGAATGAAAGAAATAAAAACAGTGAGTTCACCCATATTAAAAGTGTGCTCAAGGGCTATGTGCGGGAAACTTCAAAAAATGCAGCAGGGGGTCTGATGCATGTCATTGAGGTATGGGAAAACGTCATAGATAAAACCATTTCTGAAAACTCCAGACCAGACGCACTCAGAAACGGGGTTCTGATACTTAAAGTCCTTAGTCCTGCCTGGTCGCAGCAGATCCTTTATCTGAAAAAAAACCTGATCAGGATGATAAATTCCGGCCTCGACACAGAAATAGTAAATGACATCAGATGCCGGATAACCAGCCATTTTTGACATTATAATCAGGCAATATTTTTGATGAATCACACCACAGACTCTTTTTTTGAAGGCAAAATAAAAATAAGACAAAGGGAAAATGGATACAGATTTTCCATTGATCCAATTCTCATCGCTCACTATGCTAAAATCCCAAAAGGTTCAAAGATTGTCGACATTGGCACAGGCTCAGGAGTCATTCCGCTTATACTGACCCATCTTCATGAAGATTGCAGGGTTTTGGGAATCGAAATCCAGAAAAATATGGCTGAAATGGCAAGCAGAAATATAAGGGATAACGGATTTGAAGAAAGGATAAGAATCCTTAATATGGACTTTTCGGAGATGATCCAGGCAGACATAAATGGCCCGGCAGATATTATAATCTCAAATCCTCCTTACAGAAAAAATGACAGCGGACGAAAAAACCCGGAGAGTGAAAAAGCCATCGCAAGGCACGAAATAAAACTCACCCTGGGACAGCTCCTTAAAAAATCAGGAAGTCTCTTAAAAACAGGAGGCCTGTTCCATATCATTTTCCCGTCGCAAAGGCTTGCGGAACTCATATATGAAATGAAGAATGTTAATATAGAGCCAAAATCCACAAGAATGATTCACTCTTTCAGGGATCAACCTGCCAAGCTTGTCATGATATCCGGCAAAAAAGGCGCACAATCAGGACTCATAGTGGACCCGCCCATGATCATTTACGAAAGAGAGAATAAATACACAGAAGAAGTTGAAAAAATGATGGGTGCATAAAAAAGCTAATGGACTCGCAAAAAGTCAAAAAACAGCTTCACCGTCATGCCTTACTCGATCCTGCTTCTTTGTGTTTTCAGACATTTCCGGATAAGGCTTTCGCCGGAATGACGGAAATCAGGCTTTTTGCGACCTTGTAAAAGCTGAATCTCACCGCTGGAACAGAGAAAAACCCCTGCCCCAGCGGCCATTATATCCGATTCACCACAAGCTATACTGTAAGCTTGTGCATTACGAGACCAGTAAGAGCCTTTGGATAAAAATAAGTGGTTTTACGTGGCATTACATCACCGTTTTCAGCCACGTCCTGAACCTGCTTCATCTTGGTAGAGCTTAAAAGAAAGGATATTGCTGCATCCCCTTTTAAAACCATATCAGCGGCATTCTTCTCGTAGCTTGTATATACAAGCAGTTTTTCGTTATCAAGAGCAGCCGGATCAAGCCCAAGAACATCAGATATGATCAGATTTGTAAGAACAGTTACATCAAGATGCCTTAAACAGGCAGGTATTGAAGGATATTTTGATTCCATCACTCCCTTTTTCAGGGTTAAAAGATAAAAACACTTTTTATCCTTAATCGCTACGCCAATTGAGGGACAATCATCCAATGCTTTTGCCCTTTCCTCTCCAAGCGTTGCAAGAGCGGTATAAGGATCTGAACCGTATTGGAATTCCTTGATATCAAAAAATTCGGCTGCCTTTTTTTCAAAAGAACCAAGAATTTCTTCCTTAAGCTCAGGAAAAACCCTGTGAGTCGGGAATATCACAAGTCCTGGGTCAGCCATGCTCGAAAGATACATCATTATATAATTGGCTGGATGGGTTTCATCAAAGCCTGGAAGATCTGACTTAAGAAACTCCCTGTAATTAAGGCCGGTCTCGTATCTGTGGTGACCGTCAGCAATATAAAGAACCTCTTTTTTCATGGCTTCGGTGATGAAATCTACTGTCTTTTTGTCCGTCAGTTTCCAGAGTTTGTGACGCTCATTTTTATCGTCATAAATATCGGCCACAGGAGCAATATTTTTGACAGAGTCAGTTATGAAGCTGAATATGCCGGAATGATCCCTGTAAAGAGAAAAAATCTGGCTGTCATTGACCTTGCAATTTTTCATGAGGCCGAGGCGCTCTGTCTTAACCTTTGAAAAGGTTTTTTCGTGGGGCAGGATAACTCCCTTGTCAAAGGTTTCCAGCTTAACCCTTGCGATCAACCCATACCTGACGGCTTTTTTACCATAAGCATCGAACTCGACGGAAGTAACATACATGGCATTTTCTGAATCCTGCACAAGAATTCCTTCATCCATGCACCTTTTCAGAAATGCGGCCGCCCTTGTATGGGGATTATTATCAGGAGAGTCAGTTTCCGTAGCCTTGCCAAGAATAAGCCTTATGACATTATTCTCGTTTCTGGCGTAAAAAGACTCCTGCTCTTCAGGAGATATTACATCATAAGGTGGAGCAACTACTTCTGACAAGTTCTGAATTTTCTCAGGATTATAAAGTACGCCCCTGAAAGGAAATACATCTGCCATCTTGATGATCCTTAAATGATTGCTTATTGGGTTTATTTAATATTTTTCAAAATTGCACTTTGAAATACTAAAAAGAGTTTTCCTGTTCAAGAGAAAACAGTTTTTCATGTAACTTTTAATTTATGACAAAACAAAGCTGTTGGACAAATGCTTATTCACAGAAGTAAGGTATTGACATCGGAAACGAAAATGTATATTCATCCAGACGTTTGACGGAATGAATCTGTCAACAATAGAAATTTATGCGGAGAGATGGCCGAGTTGGCTTAAGGTGCACGCCTGGAAAGCGTGTGTACTCTAACCGGTACCGGGGGTTCGAATCCCCCTCTCTCCGCCATTTTTATTTCTTTAAACCGCAAAAACAACAATCATAGCATAAGCGCTTAAAAAAGCGGAGAAATGTCCTATCTCGTACTAGCAAGAAAATACAGACCACAATCCTTTGATCAGGTTGTCGAGCAGTCCCACGTCACAAAAACCCTCACAAACGCCATACTTTCAAACAGAGTTGCACACGCTATTCTTCTATCCGGGCCACGCGGCACTGGGAAAACAACAATAGCCAGAATCATTGCAAAATCCATGAACTGCACAAATGGACCTACTCCTTCGCCTTGCAATATCTGCCGTTCATGCACAGAAATCACAACCGGCCATTCTGTTGATGTATTTGAAATTGACGGAGCCTCGAACAACAGCGTCGACCAGATAAGAGAACTCAGGGAAAATATCAGGTACATGCCTGCCCACAGCTCTTATAAAATATATATAATTGATGAAGTTCACATGTTGAGCATGGCAGCTTTCAATGCCCTGCTGAAGACATTAGAGGAACCGCCTCCGCATGTGATGTTTATTTTTGCAACTACTGAAGTTCACAAGATCCCTGTCACCATTCTTTCAAGATGCCAGCGCCATGAGCTGAGAAGACTGCCCCTGGGCTCCCTTCAAAATCATCTTGTTAATCTCTGCAAAAAAGAAGGGATTGACATACCTCTGCCTGTTCTTGAAACCATAACAGCTGAATCCGGTGGTTCTATGCGTGATGCCCTGAGCCTGCTTGACCAGCTTCTCGGATCAATGCCGGAAGGCGCCGGGACAGAAGACCTCCTTGCCATAATTGGTGTCGCGGGAAGAGATTTGATTCACTCTGCTTGCGAATCAATAATCAGGGGCAATGTTCCCCTGATGCTTGAAAAAGTTGAGGAAGTTTATCTGAGGGGGCTTGATCTCACAAGATTCTACCATGACATCATTTCATATTTGCGCGACCTTGTGCTTGTTAGGTCAGGATGCGGCAGCAGGACGGTACGGATAAACGAAAAAGAAATGGAAACAGTCACTTCCCTCGCCGCTGATACAGGTGTTATTCACCTTTCCCAGCTTGTGGAGGCTCTCATAAATTCTGAACAGACCCTTAAATTTGCCACAAGCCCGCGCATTGCAGTTGAAATGATCTTCATGCGCCTTATTCATATGAAGCAGGCGCTTTCAGTAAATGAACTGATATCAAAAATTGGCGAGCTTAAAAATTCGATTGCCCAGGGAACTCCTTTAACAAGAGTTGAAAGAAAAGAAGCCCCGAATGAGACAAGGCAGATTGATTCTCCATCTTTTCAAAATAATCCGCAACCAGCCAATACTTATAGACAGTCAAACTACGAGCCACCGCCAAAATCTTATGAACCTGAAATCCAGAAAACCCAGACGAATCAGCCCCAACCTGTGCGCAGATTCCCTGATGGCCCGATTACCGGCAAGTCTCTCGCTGAATTCTGGAGTGCAGTACTTCAAAACATTGACAAAAAATCCAAGTCTCTATTCAGTCTGATTTCAAGCAGCAGGATAATTGAATTCGATGGCAATGGCCTGGCATTTGAAATTACAGGCAGCAAATTTGCCATAGACAGGGTCCAGAGTGAAAAATCAAAGGCTGTTATAAGAGAAGGTGCCGAGGAAGTACTCGGAAGACCAGTAAAAAACATCGAAGTCAAGACTATCTCAGAAGACCCGGCAATCGTTGAAGAAAACAGAAAAACCGGTGATCTTAAAACCAAGGCACTGAACAGTCCGATTGTAACAAAAGCTGTGGAAATGTTCAGTGGAACAGTAAAAGACATTAAAATCATAGGGGAGGAATAATTATGAAAGGCATGGGCAACATGATGAAACAGGCTCAGAAACTCCAGAGCCAGATGATGAAGATGCAGGAAGAGCTTGGAAGCAAAACAGTCGAGGCTACTGCAGGCGGAGGAATGGTAAGGGTCACGGCAACTGGCAAACAGCAGATCCTGTCAATCCGGATAGAACCCGAAGTTGTGAATCCTGAAGATGTTGAAATGCTCCAGGATCTTATTACAGCAGCGGTCAACGACGCCCTAATAAAGTCCCAGCAGATGGCTTCTGCTGAAATGGGCAAATTGACCGGCGGATTGAATATCCCTGGATTAATGTAATTAATGAGCCATTATCCGCCATCCCTGATAGCCCTCATCAATGAGCTGGCTAAACTGCCGGGCATAGGCCGCAAAACAGCAGAGCGCCTGAGCATGCATATCCTCAGGATGCGTCAGGACAATCTGAACAGGCTCATCTCATCCCTTCAGGGAATAAAAAACGTAGATATATGCGGTCTGTGCTTTGCGCTCTGTGATTCCGGCAAATGCAGTTTCTGCAACAGTGGCTCAAGGGATACCACAGTAATATGCGTCGTTGAAAAAGACTCTGATATGGCTGCGATTGAAAAATCTGGGGCGTATCAGGGTATGTACCACATTCTTCAGGGCTGTCTTTCTCCAATTGATGGAATCGGGCCTGATGATATAAGAATAGCAGAGCTTCTTTCACGTGTGAAAAAAGGCGGAATAGGTGAAATAATCCTTGCGACCAATACAAATGTCGAAGGCGAGGCAACGGCCTCATATATTAAATCAAGGCTCAAGGATTTTCCTGTAAGGATAACGAGAATTGCCTCGGGAGTACCCATGGGCGGAGACATAAGGTACGTTGACCAGGTAACACTGAAACGTGCGCTGGAGAGCAGGCATGGTATTTGATAAAAACAACGGCGATCTTCAGAATTCTACCTCTGTTTTTGACTGCACAATGTGCGGTGACTGCTGCAGCGGATATGGCGGCACTTACGTTACAGAAGACGACATCAAGGCAATCGCGGACTTTATAGGGGCAGATCCCCATACCTTCGTCGATAAGTACTGTTCGATTTCTGATGGAAGGCCTCTTCTGAAAAGCGGAGAAAACGGCAAATGCATTTTTTTCAGGGAAAAATGTTCCATACATCCTGTCAAGCCGAGGATGTGCAGGGAATGGCCTTTTATTCCCGCTGTTCTTAGAGAACCAGGCAACTGGGAACTGATGGCTGACGCGTGCCCTGGAATCAAGACAAAAATTGATCTGGAAATGCTCAAAAGAATAACAGAAAATGAGCTGAAGAAAACCAGGGGAGATAGTTAGTTCTTTTTCAGGTTCCCATTATCATTTTTTTAATATACACAAGCTGCCCTGTTAACAGGATTTGCTTTTAATTTAATTTAAAGAGTTTAATCATGATTGGAATTTTCGATTCAGGCATTGGCGGCCTGACTACTGTCAGAGCCTTGATGGATACCATGCCCGGATATGACATTATATATTACGGCGATACCGCAAGAACCCCTTACGGTACAAAGAGCAGACAGACAGTCATAGGTTATGCCCTTGAAAATACGGAATTTCTGCTTCAGAAGGGCGCAAAAATAATTGTAATCGCATGCAACACAGCATCAAGTCATGCTGTTGATGAAATCAAAAAAAGATATGATGTCCCTATTTTTGAAGTAATTACACCTGCCGTTCATGCCGCCATAAAGGCTTCCAAAACCGGAAAAATTGGGGTCATAGGAACAAGAGCTACAATCTCAAGCAGAATATATGAACAGAAGATAATGGAACTCAAACCGGATGCCAAGGTATATTCGGAACCCTGCCCCCTTCTTGTGTCACTCGTTGAGGAAGGCTGGACAAAAAGGCCTGAGACAACAATGATTGTAAAAAAATACCTCCAGCCCCTCAAAACCAAACAGATTGACACTCTGATACTTGGCTGCACCCATTATCCGCTACTAAAGGACACAATCAGCAAAAAAATAGGTGGCCAGACCGCAATTATTGATTCAGGCTCTGCCGTATCCGGGGCAATAAGCAGTTTTCTTTCTGAAAACAGAGAACTGGCAGAATCTCTGCCGCAAAACGGCAAAATAGACTTTTACGTTTCTGATGTCACGGAACAGTTTGAAAAGACCGCGGGCGCGATTGTAAAAAAACAGATCAAGCTGATATGTGTAAAAAAATAAGTGAATACGGCTTTAATTTTGATGGACTCAAAAACAGGCATCGGCGTCATGCCGGAATTGATCCTGCATCTTTGTATTTTCAGATACTTCTGATTCCGGCCTGCGCGGAATGACGTGAATCGGACTTTTTTCGACCTTTTAAATTTTGCCATCAAAAACCATGCCGATTCTTAGGTTAGATTAGAGCGCCCTTTGCTCGTAATCCAACATCCAGCCGAATGCCAGCGGGTCGCTTTTTGAAAAAAGGACTTCAAAACTTTTCATCTGCGGCCAGTCCCTGAAAATTAAAATTATTCAGAACCGGGCAATCTGCTGTCAAAATTTACATAATCAGCAATAATGAATTGGGGGCGGCCCTGCAAAGCCTGATGTATTCTTGAAAGGTAAACGCCTATAATTCCCAGAATGAGGAACAACACTCCAAACAAAAAAGACATGATGGCAACAATTGACGTCCATCCAGCAACTGTCGCGCCTCTGAAAAACTGAATCAAAACATATAAAATTTCCAAGAAAGCCAGGGAGCTTGTTATTGCTCCAACCAGCGCAGCCAGCATGAGGGGCTTTACTGAGAAGGAAACAATTGCTCCGACTGCAAATTTCATCATTTTTTTAAGATTGTATTTAGATTCGCCGGTAAACCTTTTTTCTGCTTTAAAAGGTATTACAATGGTTGGGTAACCTATCCAGTTAATGGCTCCACGCAAAAACAAATCGACATCACGGAATTCAGCAAGGCTTGCGATAACTGCCCTGTCAATCAGTCTGAAATCAGAAGAACCCGCTGCCATAGGGACATTGGTCATTGAAGAAAAAAATTTATAGAAATATTTGGAAGTTATCCTCTTGAAAAAACCCGTAACCTCGACATCTTCTCTATATGTGTTCACAATTTTGTAACCATCTTTCCACGCATCAAAAAGAGCTGGTATCATTTCAGGAGGGTGCTGTAAATCACCATCCATACTGATCACAGCTTTTCCGCATGCGCTATGCAAACCCGCCAGCAAAGCATGCTGGTGACCGAAGTTTCTGCATAGACACACACCTTTTAAGTTTTTATTGACCGACGCAGCAGCCTTGATCCTTTCCCATGTTTTATCCCGGCTCCCGTCATTAACAAGAATTATCTCATATTGGACATCCATGGGACGCAAAACGGATTCAAGCCTGTCAATCAGATGATTAATATTATCTTCTTCGTTAAATACAGGTATGACAATGGAAAGAACGATATCAGCCCCAGGCTTCAACATTTTCATCTCCTATTTTTGTCCAGATTATTCCTGACAGTACCCAGAAGAGTCTTGTCTGAACTGATTCTATATAGTTTATTGAACCCGAACTCAGCCACAGGGATCAAAATAGGCTCAAGTATCTTCATCTCTTCTGCAATCATAGTATTCTCCACAGTCGACAAAAAGAAGACTTCATCAAATTTGGACATTGCAGAAGACAGTTTATCGGCATCTAAAAAATCCTGAAATCTTTTTTCGGTCAGAATCATAAAAGCTGGAGCCTGGAACCATCCGTAAGTAAAAATCTGCTTCTCATCAATACCTGAGATTTTGTCAGACATCTTGAGACTATCCGTCTTGAATGTGTTGCCCATATGCCTATAAATACTTTCGAATGAAAACTGGGGCAGAAAAACAAAAAGAGACAGAACGCCCAAGGTTATGACTCCAGGAGTTTGCATTTTTTCATAAAACAGGGGAGCTAAAGAAACAATGCCGTATAGAACCATAAAATCGGCCACGGACAAGTACCTGTACCATGCGTCCCCGGCTCCAAAGAACCACCAGAAATAAACGAAAAAAGAAAAAAGAAAAATATAAAACGAAAAATGCTTATGCCTGAATGAAAAATATAACAGCGCTAAGAAAAGGACAAAATAGAGGGTGGTTATTGTATAGCTGTTGTGAAAAAAAGATTTCGACTGAATTATTTTTGATTTAAATATTCCGGCATAAGTCACAGCAGCCGATTGCAAGTCATCCTTCCTGATACTTTCCACAATATGCCCGAAGCCCCGTTCCAGCATAAATGACTTACGATCTTTTACTGATTTCTCCCATATGGCTTTATCCTTATCACTCAAAAACAGATTCGGAGCTATTGTCGTATAGGCAAACATCGGGCCTAAAACGAGGATTGCTCCGATCACAAAAGAAAAAGAATCTTTCAAAATCTGCTTGTAGTCTTTTTTTAAAATGGAAGGATAAAAAAATTCAGCAAAATAAATAACAGCCAGAACAGGCAAAATACCAATAACTGTATTTGTTTTTGTATCAAGACCTAAACCGATAAGAAAAAAAGCAAGGATTCTTACTTTTTTCTTTAATAGTAAATAAATCCCTGAAAAAATAAAAAAAACGCTAAGTGGCTCTCCAATTGGGGTTATAAATGCAGCGTCGTTTCGAAAGAACTCTAACCTGCAAAAAAAGACGAAGAAGAATAACAGGCATGCAAAAAATTTTGTCCGGGTATCTTTAAGGACATAAAAAAACAAGAATAAACAAAAAATCACATAATAAAAAACAAGAACATAAATTGCACTCCAATAGCTTGCGCTCCCTGTTAAAAACCAGATAATAAGAGTTGGAAGATAAAGCTCAGGGCCAGTGCTTATGACCGGATCAAAAGGAAACCATTGTCCATTGTAGTTATATCCGAATCCGTTACCAAGAAAGACATTCTGGTAGGAAATAAGATTATAGCAGGCGTCGAAGCAAAGAGACTGGTTGTGGCCAGCATACCCAAGAAAGAGTATAAAAAGTGAAAGCAATATAAATGCTCCCCAAAAATCCTTGTTAGCCCATTTTGGCATAATCTCTCCAGTGATGTTTAAGTCAAAAGCCTGTTATTATTGATGGACTCGCAAAAAGTCAGATTACTGTCATTCCGCTGGGACCTGTCCCTGTGAAAACCGGGAAGCGGAATCCAGAACTAACTGAAAATACAAAGATACAGAATCAAGTCCGGCATGACGCAGACGCCCGTTTCTGGCTTTTTGCGAGTTCATCA
Source organism: Desulforegula conservatrix Mb1Pa (assembly GCF_000426225.1). NCBI lineage: Bacteria > Pseudomonadati > Thermodesulfobacteriota > Desulfobacteria > Desulfobacterales > Desulforegulaceae > Desulforegula > Desulforegula conservatrix. The sequence goes on along the minus strand of NZ_AUEY01000073.1, from coordinate 7,236 downwards.
TAGTTAAGATCCAATCAGTGTCAAACCCTACTAATTTACTTTCACTTTGAATTCCCTCGAAATTTTTCCATTGTCATTATTTTTAATGGCTAATTTAAGAGTTCCCTTATGCTGAATAAGGTGTTCAGGAATTGAAGCAGCTACAACTCCATTAGCAAGATCCCTGTCTGTTTTCAGCTCAACTCCGTCCCAGATAATTACAGTGGTCTGGTTAATATTTTTTGATTTTACCCATACAGCGGGTTGTCCTTCATTCCTTAAATAAAAAGTTTCGCCGGAAACTATCTCTTTAGGCCCCCATTCAATTATATACGGTGTATCTACCGGAGCCGGCCCATGCGAAGGATATTTCAAGCCTCTCTCAACCATAGCGCTGATTACAATATCAGGCTTGAATTTTGAAATAAGCTCTTCGTTAAACGAATGATCACCATGCGGTAAATACAGGATCTCATTAAACGTTTCGTTAATATACGGCATCAACAAGTCCATGAAGGAATCCCGCATGATAAGGACTCGCGGAGCATTTCCCAGATCTGTTTTAACAACAACCGGCAAGGCGTCATCTTTATTAAGGGATTCAATTGAAATAACATGTGAAGGCTTTTTTAAAATACAGGAATCTGCATTGGAATCGCGCAGATAACCTGTAAGATTAAGTATCTGGGTAAGATCCTGATTATTTGATTCTTTGTATCCTAATTCAAGATCATCCCTGGTTAATGGTTTTAATTCGGGAAAATGCTTTTTTAAAGTCTGCATCAAAGCAGTGTACCCGGCAAAGCCTCCGTGAAAATTCCAGTGAGAGTCTGTCTTATAAAAAACAGGGTCTGTTTTTTTCGCATCAATTACAGAAGGAGTAACATCTACAAAACAAATCCCGGAATCTTCAAGTCTTGGAGTTATCTGCTCAATTCTTGAAGGCGCAACCCTTTTTTTTGCCCAATCAGGCAGATACTCAGGGTAAACAGAAGACTTCTCAGGAAAAAAAGCGACTGTATAAAAAATATTTCTTTCAGCCAGCCATTTATGTCTAGAAGTTTCTGCTTCCATCCATGAATCCATGTCGTCTTCAGAGAAATTCTGAGTCCCTCGATACTCACCGAGTATATTTTCAGCGCTATAAAAAAGCCAGCCATCTTTGCCGATTGTAACCTTGTCAGATGAGGAAATACCAAATTTCAACCTGATAAGGCTGTTAAGACGAACAAGCCTCTCCCTAAATCCGAAATGGTCATTAAGATAGGATTCAACAGAACTTGCATACTTTTTAAAATCACTTCTTATCAAAGAATTGTCAGGCCAGACACTCGGGACTCTTTTTTCAGTTGTTGAAATATAAGCCTGATCAAAATAACCGCCAATATGGCCAATCATGGGCATAGCAATTACAAGTATAAAAACAATTATTGAAATCCATCTACCAGTGTAATCTGAAAAAATCCGAAATCTCTGATCCATTTGCTAAAACCTGAAATATATAAAAGGATTGTAAGAACTGGCTGCAAGACTCATGATCACAAGAACGGCAAGAACCATATAGAGCATACTTGTCAGAACAAAACCCAGTGAGTTCGAAATCAAAGGATTACAAGACCAGATATTTTCAATTCTTACAGATAATTTTCCCATAATTACGGATATTGGTACGGAAAACAGAACTCCTGCAATCAGCGCCATGATTATCCCATTATTATCAAGATATTGATTGGCATTATGGACAAGTCCTTTGCCTGTTCCAAAACCTGCCATTGCCTTTAAATGCATACTTGCCTGGGTGAATGTATCAGACCTGAAAAGGACCCATCCAATAATGACTAAAATAATTGTATAAGCATGCCTGATCGGACGCCATGCTTTTTCCACTATCCCCCCAAGCCCCATGCGTTCAAATATTAAAAACAACCCGTGATAAATACCCCAAGCGGCAAACGTCCAGTTGGCTCCATGCCAAAGCCCGCAAAGAAAAAAAACAATGAAAAGATTTCTGTATGTTTTTATTTTTCCTGCCTGATTCCCGCCCAAAGGTATATAAACATAGTCCCTGAACCATTGGGAAAGGGTCATATGCCATCTTCGCCAGAACTCTGTAATGGACTGGGATATATATGGATAGTTAAAATTTTCGGGGAAAGTCAGTCCGAACATATGGCCAAGACCGATTGCCATATTGGAATATCCTGCAAAATCGAAATAGATCTGAATCGTATAAAAAATTGCTGAAAGCCAGGCCAGCCCGGCATTAAGCTCTGACACAGGAAGACTGAATATCTTATCAGCAGGCGCGGCTATGGTGTTTGCGATAAGAACTTTTTGGGCAAGACCAATTACAAAGATTTTTATTCCTTTGACAAATTTCTCCGAAGACTCGGTTCTTTGCCTTATTTCATCTGCAATAATGCTGAAGCGTATTATGGGCCCGGCAACAAGCTGGGGAAACATGGTAATATAAAGCATGAGGTTAACAGGATTTTTTTCGGCCGTCACTTTTTTCCTGTATATATCGACAAGATATGACAGAGAATGAAAGGTAAAAAATGAAATCCCAAGAGGCAGTTTTATTGCAGATACGGATAATCTTAAAGTTTCAGGCAGAAAGCTGTTGGCAGAATCAACAAGAAAATTTGTATACTTGAAAAAAATCAAGGTGAGAATATTAACTGACACTCCTGCAACCAGTGATGTTTTTGCAGAAAAAGGCCGCCTTTTTTCTATCATTAAGCCAAAAGCATAATTAATCACACAAGAAGCCATGAGAAGATAAAGATACTCAATCTCTCCCCATGAATAAAAAAGAAGACTTGCAACAAGGAATACAAAGTTCCTGTGCCTCGCAAAATAGTAGACAAATAGAGTCAAAGGCAAAAAATAGAATAGAAAAATAACTGAACTAAAAACCATTTTATTTTTTCTTCAAGAATTCAAGAGGTTCATATATCTGGCAAGACACTTCAGAAAAAATCAAATACGTTCTTTAGCCATTCATGTCAATTAAACTTTGAGCCCAAAATCCACCTCGAGTCCCCTTCTGTTTGGTTAATGTGAATAACCCGGCAATCTATTTCAATCAAAAATAATAACAAAATATCCAATAATACCGTTGGCAAAAAACAATATTATCGGTTATTGTCTCCGGGTTTTTATGTCTTGTAATAAATAAAATGGGGGGAGATTAAATGGAATTTTTTGAAAAAATATTAGGCATTATAGATAGTTATGTATGGGGACTACCCATGCTGATTCTGCTTGTGGGAACAGGGATATGGCTGACTTTTGTCCTAAAGGGTCTTCAGTTTACCCAGCTATTCCATTCATTATACCTGGCGTTCATAAAAAGGCGGGAAGACACTGATGAGGAAGGAGATATTTCTCATTTTCAAGCCCTTATGACAGCTCTTTCAGCAACAGTTGGAACAGGAAACATAGCAGGAGTTGCAACAGCAATTGCAACCGGCGGCCCTGGCGCAATGTTCTGGATGTGGGTAACAGGGCTTGTCGGAATGGCCACAAAATATGCCGAAGCAGTGCTTGCGGTCCATTACAGGGAAAAAGATAAAAACGGCAATATGTGCGGCGGCCCAATGTATTATATTTCAAAGGGGCTGGGCTGGAAATGGCTCGGCGTTCTTTTCGCCATTTTTGCATCAATCGCAGCATTCGGTATCGGTAATATGGTTCAGGCCAACTCAATTGCAGAAGCTGTAAAAGTTACATTCAATATCCCGACATGGTCCACAGGGCTTGTCATGATGATATTCACGGCTCTTGTCGTATTAGGAGGAATAAAAAGCATAGGCAAAGTGTCATCTGTCCTTGTTCCTGTTATGATTGTCTTTTACATGGCAGGGGCAATCATCATTCTTTTCATATCAATGGACAAACTGCCGGAAGCATTTGCCCTGATATTCAGACAGGCATTCACGCCAACAGCCGCAACAGGCGGCTTCCTCGGATCATCAGTGATGCTTGCGGCCCGCATGGGAATCGCAAGGGGTGTTTTTTCCAACGAGTCAGGGCTTGGCAGCGCCCCGATAGCTGCTGCTGCGGCCCAGACCAAGCACCCCGTTACCCAGGCCCTCATATCAATGACCCAGACCTTTATAGACACCATCCTGGTATGCTCAATGACTGGTCTTGTCATAATTGTTACAGGAACCTGGAGTTCCGGCAAAACCGGGGCTGAGCTTACGACAATAGCTTTTCAGGGTGCAATTCCCGGAGGAGATCTCATTGTAACAATTGGAATCATTCTGTTTGCCTATTCAACGATACTCGGATGGTGCTATTACGGAGAAAAATCCATGGAGTTTTTATTTGGCGAAAAATCGATTCTCCCATACAGAAGCGTTTTTGTTGCCTTTGTCATGGTTGGATCAACAATGAAACTTGAGACAGCCTGGACCTTGGCTGACATATTCAATGGACTTATGGCCATTCCAAACCTTATTGCAATTCTTCTCCTCACTCCTGTAATAATAAAAATTACAAAAGAGTATTTCGAAAAAATCAAATAAGCAGAGCTTACGTGGCGGGACTTCCCGCCACAAATCCAAAGGCAGATATAAGCTGTGGCAGATGCTTGTTCTGTTAATAAACTATTCGGAGTAGTTTTTCAGCCACCAGTCATCCCAACTGCCGGAAAGTACGGCCTCGGCAATTTTTCTGCCCGTATCAGTCTGAAGTCTTTCAATTATTATTTTTATCCATTTTTCAGGAGTGTCTCCTGAAACGTCCCTAATGGATTTCAGATCAAGCAGAAACGCTATCTGATCGGCATCCCTTGCAAGCATTGACTCAAGCGTTTCAGCTGTATTGAACTCGCAAATAAGATCCTTTATGGAATCACCAAACGGCAGATTACGGCACATGTGCTCGACAGCCTTGTCTTCGTCAGGGATAACATATTTTTTCTGAAGATAGTTGATATCTCCTATCCTTGCTTCAGGCAGATCATGAACAAGACACATGAACACTATTTTCTGGGAATCTGCTTCAGGAACAAGTTTGGCCATTACAAAAGCAATCATGGTGATTATAAATGAATGCTCTGCTACAGACTCCCCTCCGAGTCCTAAAAAATGGTAACCTGATCTTGGAATTTTTTTAAGCATTCCGGCTTCAAACAAAAAATCAGCAATTGCCTTCATTTGATTATCCATATTTACTAAAAAATTAATGGGATTCAAGCGCTACAATATGTTTTGTACTTATTAATCCCCCTAAAATCAATGTTATCAAGGGCAAATTTATAAGCGCCGAAGATCATGACATTCACAAATCCATAAAAAGCATCAAGATACCTTGACAAATCATGCATTTACAGGTTAATTTTTTGATTATTCAAGATTTCCCCCAGATTCGGTTACCAAGTCATAACAGGACAAACAGGACATGTACAGAATCATAAGGAAACATTCCAGACCAGCTTAAACATAGTTAAACATTGCGATGCCCTGTGGGGGACTTCAGGTGTTTTCATACAGAACTCATCTGAGACGGACATAGAAAAATTCAAAACCCCAATCCCCGCTGAAACATTCCGGGACCGCATACAAAAAATTAATGTGGAGGAAAAATGCTAAAAAGAGCGTCAAAAAATTTGATTATGGCAGCAGTAATCGCTGGTCTCGTTCTTGGAATCAGCGCATGCAGCAAAAAGACATCTTCCCAGGATTCGGGCATGGAGCAGAATGATCAGACTGAAGCCCAGGCATCTGATGAAATAAAATCTGATTATGCGCCAGCTCCGGCACAGGATGCTTCCCTTGGTGAGGATATCCATTTCGATTTCGATAGTTCCGCAATAACTCCTACTGCGGCAAACATTTTAAAAAGCAAGGCCCAGATCCTTGAAAAGCAACCGGATATGGAAGCAACAATTGAAGGCCACTGCGATGACAGAGGAACAAATGAATACAATATGGCTCTGGGAGATCGAAGAGCGCAATCCACGAAAGATTTCCTCGTTCAGCTCGGCATTGAAGGGAACAGACTGAGCACAGTAAGCTACGGAGAAGAAAAACCTTTAATACCAAACGCTAAAACAGAAGCAGAGCATTCCAAAAACCGAAGGGCCAGCGTAAAAACCGGCGGGATCGTAGCCTCAGGGTATGCACAGCCACCTGATGTCATTGGCGATACCCGGGAGTCTTCTTATCATTACTCAAAGATTGACACCCTTCCTTTTGTAAGAAGTAATGAAATAGAATCCCTTGGCAAAATTTTTGACAAACGCGATTTGGAAGCAGTTCTGATTGATGAAGGTGAAGAAGTATATATCACACCTGAAGAAGGCAAGAAACTGATTCTCGGTAACAAATATATGGTCTACACCACATTGAAACCTCTGAAGAACAAATCAGGAGATATCATTGGCGTTCCTCACAGAGTAAATGGAGTTGTAGAGATTGTAAAAATTGAAAAAAATCATGCGGTTGCCAAAGTAACCAAATCATACTGGGAATTTAAAGAGGGCAACAAAATTGCTCCTTACAAGAAAAGATCTCCGGATATAGCTTATGCATCAACACCAAAGGGCATTGCCGGAGATATTATAATGGGAGCATTTGATGACGTCGCCCTTGCTCAGAATCAGATAGTTTTCCTGGACAAAGGGAAAAACCAGAATGTCAAAATGGGACAGACCTACAATATTTACAGAGACCTCATAGTACCAACTTCAAACGGACAGGAAGAATCAACAAGCCCTATTGACCTTGGTAAACTCCTCATACTTGACTCAGGAGAAGATGCTTCCACAGCAATCATTCTGAAATCTGAAAGAGATATCAATCCTTGGGGAAAATTCAGATCTCCAACAAATTAGATTTTTTGAAGTTTCTGTCATAAAAAAATGTGAAGCAGAACTTAACGGTTCTGCTTCACAAAGCCACACCCAAAAGCTGCATAAACAATCGCATCCAAATACTGCGGAATATTCTCATTCTTTTTTTTGATTACCATTTTTACTCCGCCATGCTTATCTTAAGGCATGTGAAAGATTATCCAGATATGATGGAGGTGTAGCATGGCAAAAAATATGATCCAATTTCAAAAAGGAAAGAGTATTCACGAATTCCTGTCCGAATATGGGACCGAAGATAAGTGCCAAGACTCATTATTCAGACTTAGATGGCCGCATGGTTTTAGTTGTCCGAATTGCGGCGGTTCGAAATTTTGCGAGCTCAAATCAAGAGATCTGTACCAATGCCACAAGTGTCACCATCAGGCGTCGGT
>NZ_AUEY01000072.1 GCF_000426225.1 Desulforegula conservatrix Mb1Pa | reverse complement strand
TTGAGAAGGCGGTCTCCATTTGTTCTTGAAATAAGAAACATGCCTTTCAAACAGCAGGAGCAGATCCTTTTTTACCTTGTCGACCGCTTGCCAGGATTTTGCGGCGGAGTAATGGACGCGAGGGGCAACGGCCAGTATCTGGCCGAGGTCGCGGCCCAGAGATACGGAGTCGGCAGAATCATCCAGCTGATGCTGTCCGAGGGCTGGTATCTGGAAAACATGGGTCCTTTCAAGTCAGCGCTGGAAGACGGATCGATCTACGATATTCCGGGTGACAAGGACATTCTTGCTGATTTGAGGGCGTTCAAGATTATCAAGGGAGTCCCCAGAATACAGGAAAGAAGCACGGACGGAAAAGGACAGAAAAGACACGGTGACGCGGGGATTGCCTTTGTTCTCGGATATTTTGCATCACGAACAATGGACGGAATGTCTGATGTAATTGAGGTTATGACGGCCCTTCCTCGTGAATCGGACAGGCTTTTGAGGGGGTACGAATGATTTTAGATTTGAGATTGATGAATTTTGATTTGGCGGTGCCTGATTTTAACAATCAAAAATCCAAATTCAAAAATCAAAAATTAATCTGGATAATTTCAATGGCGCTGTGGAAATGCTGTCCGGAGCATGGGACGGATTAAAGATAACCATAGGAGACATATTTCTGCCGGTTTTAAGGATTCTGGTCGAACGGCTTGGAAAGATCAACATAGTGAAATGTCCCAAGTTCACCTGAGATTATCAGGCTGCGTAATTGATCATCTACCGTGGCAGGATCTTGTGGCCAGATATGACAGGCCAGGCACATTCTTTTTATTGATCCACCTTATTATAAGGCCCCATACTACATGGTTCTGGATGATTACAAGGAAATGGCAGGGATACTCGGAAGCGTGAAAGGCAAGTTCCTTCTGACCATAAACGACCTGCCTGAAATACGTGAAGTGTTCAAGGACTTCAAACAGCTGGAAGTTAAGCTGAGATATTCTGTTGCTCGAAAGAGTGCCACAGAGGGTAATGAATTGATCTTCACAAATTATTGATAAACCAAGCCCTGATCAGGTGCTTAAATTTTTTCTGGTCAGGGCTGTAATAAACGACATTTTTTTGACAGGTAATCAGACAGGCTTTTTTTAGTCAATTTATGCGGGAGTGGTGCCAAAGCGCCCGCCGCTTTACATTAAGGATTCATCATGCAGACATTGGGTTTACAATGTCTGCGCATATGAGACATTGATGCTGTAGCAATTGCAGACATTCAGACGTTGCAGACGTTATTTATATAAAAAAAAGAAGTCTGCAAATCGAGATAGAAAAGGAAAATAGTTTCTTGATCTTTTAAGAGCTTAAACTATTATAGGCAAACCAAACTCGTATCATAAAGCATATTTCTTAGCGTCAAGTGTGTGGTAGTCGTGAGACCCACAAGGCTTTTTACGAGGCCTGGTAACACTTGGCGCTATTTTTATTTATACGGATCATTATGATCTGAAGATGATTGATAGCGCGGCGGGGCTTTTTTCTTCTCTTGCCGGGCAAAAGAAAAAGGGAGTTTCCAGGGCAAACTGGATAACTCCCTATATGTAAAAGCACTTCTCAATGCTCTTTGACAATTGAATATTATATGCTGTGGCTAAAAAAGCAAGCTTACAGGGAGCCAAACCGGAAAGAACTTACGCTATCTTTACGTGGATAAAAAAAGGGGTTTTAGCCGAAGCTGTAACCCCTTGATTTTGTTGGTGGGCCGCCGGGGACTCGAACCCCAAACCTACTGATTAAGAGTCAGTTGCTCTGCCAGTTGAGCTAGCGGCCCAAAAACGAAACCTATCTACATAAGGATGAAAGGTTTGTCAAATGCTTTTATGACAAAAAAAATATTTTCCATAATTTTATTTAATAACAAACAAGCAAGAGATGATTAAAAAGACCCATTATTTGGCTAAAAATACAAAGTCAAAGACATAACAGCCTGAAAAAACATTATCTATAACAGGGTGGATTACTTTGGTGCTTTTTCAAAATATAGAACAGACTAAAAATATCAAGGATGCCACATATAATACAAGCCAGGCTCAAAATCAGGAATTACGGATCCAAAAGCCTCATTTATGAGATTCGGGCTCTTTCCGTCCGTAAACGACACAGCTTCATTATAGGCGTTGTCATTATTATAACGGCTCCTTCTGTATACAATCACATTACTATCTGAAGGAATCGATGAAAGCTCGGCCGCTTTTTTAATGGCGTCGTCGATGTATCCGATTTGATCTATAAGACCGAGGCTTTTTGCTTCGTCTGCAAGAAATATTCTTGCTGTTTTCACAACATCCATTTGTTCTTTTGAAATTTTCCTATGTGTTGCCACAAGACCGAAAAATCTTTTTGCCATATCATCAGTATATCTCTGAAACAGTCTGTCCTCTTCTATAGTCGGCTGCCTGAACGGAGACCCCATATCCTTGTTCTCTCCTGATTTTGTGGCTGCCACATTTATACCGAACTTATCAAGAATCTTGGCGACATTAGGCCTTAGAAATATAACGCCAATTGATCCGGTAACAGTTGTGGGGTGCGCCATAATATAATCCGATGGGAGTGATACATAATACCCCCCGGAAGCTGCAATATCCATCATGAGAACAATAACTTTCTTGCCTGTCTTTTCCTTGAATCTTTTCAGCTCATGGTAAATGATGTCACTTGCGGTTACAGAGCCTCCAGGAGAATTAACCTTAAGCACAACCGACTTAATTGCGGGATCATCCGCAGCCTTCTGAAGATGAGCCATCACCTCCTGCACCATACCGGGCTTATCCAAAAAAAATTTTTCTTCTGTCTTATTTGATATTACTCCGTTGATTGGTAGAAGCAAAATTTTGTCATTACCTTTTCCGGATAAGGAAAACTCCTGCAAAGGATCTTTGGGATTTGATATCAGATTTATCTGTGGAGAGATGCAGCCGCTGATAAAAATTAAAAATATAAAAAACAATGATATTATGTTTCTGCGTTTCATTTATTTTCCTTGTTTTTATGTCGTGTTTGGAAGCAAAACTATTTCATATGATTCTACTTTCAAATCAAATCGTATGCAATTATTAAAAAATAATAGAAGCAGCATATTAATCGCCAATTCTGAAACTACCTATATTTTCTATTATTTCGGTTATTTTGCCAGCTACAGCGTCCATACACATTGATGCGTCTATAATAAAAAAACGTGAAGGTTCCTTTTCAGCAAGGGAAATATACCCTTCCCTGACTCTTTTGTGAAAATTCAGGGATTCTTGTTCAAATCTTGATTCCTTTACACACCTTTCACCTGATGTTAATCCAGAAATAGCCCTGGTAAGGCCGGCTTCAGGATCAATATCAAGGAGGAAAGTAATATCAGGTTTCAGACCTTCGAGGACTATATCATGAATTTTTTCTATTAGGGCAATATCGATTCCTCGTCCGTAACCCTGAAATGCTGTCGTGCAGTCCATAAATCGATCACAGATCACAAATTTCCCGGATGCAAGAGCCGGAGTAATGACAGATTCTATATGATGTGCCCTGTCAGCGGCATAAAGAAGAAGTTCGGCCTTGGATGAAAGGCCCTTTGACTCAGGATCCAGAAGAATGGCCCTGATTTTTTTGCCTATTTCAGTTCCGCCCGGTTCCCTTGTCAATATATAAGGCTGTTTTCTGCTTTCAAGATAATCCGCAATTTTTTTGATCTGGGTGGTCTTGCCTGAACCTTCAATACCGGCTAATGTAATGAACATGAAAAAATATCCTTAAGGCTTTAGATTTTAGTTTGACCAGTCGCTTGACATTTTGTCCGGTTTAAGGGTTTATACGGTAATCTTTGTGATGCATCAAGAAACAAGCTTAACTTTAAACAAATAGTGAATCTGAAAGACAAATCAGGTGTTTTTTAAATATAAAAAAAATATATATAATAAATATCGTCTCTATTCCTCAGCTTTTTCATCGTTGTGCATATTTTCAGTAGTTATATTCTTTTTATCGCTTTCATATGCTTTTTCAGTTCATTGTGAGGACTCCCATGATTTCTTCGGAATCGGCAATAGTGATGAAAAGACTGCATGGCAACTTTTTGCGGACAGAATAGTATATGAAAAGGACGGCCTGATTCTGCTTGAAGGAAACGCAGAAATCACAGGCGAGAATAAAAACATCCATGCAGATTATATCAAATATGACACTGTTTCAAAAACAGCCCTTGCCAGGGGAAATGTAAAAATGAACTGGGGTAAGGACAAAATCGAAAGCGAAGCTCTTAAACTAAATATCAAGGAAGAAACAGGAACAATTTTTGATGGTCATCTATTTGTTGAAGAAAGCCATTTTTATCTTAAGTCCTCACGTCTTGAAAAAATTGCGGATCAAAGATACGTGGCTGACAATGTTCTTTTTTCAAGCTGTGACGGAGATGAAAAGGACTGGCAGATATCAGGGAAAAATCTTGACGTCACCATAAACGGCTACGGTTCGATGGATGACGCTTCTTTGATGGCAAAAGATGCTCCCATAGCGTATTCTCCTTATTTCTTTTTTCCTGTTAAGGTCAAACGCCAGAGTGGTTTTCTTTTGCCTGAACTTGGTTATTCAACAAGAAAAGGGTCAGAATACCAGCAACCTTATTATTGGGCCATAAATGATAATACAGACGCGACATTTTATGCCAATACAATGACCCTGAGGGGTATCAAAACAGGCCTTGAATACAGATATAATCTCGATAAGGAAAGCCTTGGCATACTCATGGCTGAATATATAGATGATCAGAAAAAAGATAACGGATCTCCAGAGTCATCAAATGACTGGGGATACACCCACGATACCTGGGACAGAGAAAACAGCGACCGATACTGGATCAGAATGAAAGCCGATCATCAATTCAGTGATTACGGCTTAAAAGGAAAACTTGATCTTGATTTTGTTAGTGACCAGGATTATCTGCTCGAATTTTCAGGAAGACAGACTGGTTATGATGACACATCAGGTACATACACAAAATACTTCGGCAGACATCTTGATGGAAATGACGAAAACGTCAGATTGAACAGAATGAATCTTTCAAAGACAACGGAAATATTTTCGCTCAATACCGACGTAGCATGGTATGATGACGTAATTGCAAGAACCCAAAATGTGAAAGATGAAACAATTAAATATCTCCCAAGAATGCAGTTTGGGACCACAATGCTGCCTTTTGGAGATTCTTCCCTACTCGCAAGCTTTGGAGGAAACTACACTGATTTCTACAGCATAGATGGTAAAAATGGAGACAGAATGTCAGTATTCGGAGAAGCCCATACTCCGAAGCAAATCAGCAATTTCCTGATACTTGACCCATACGTTGGCCTTACGCAGACATTGTGGGCAGACAGAACAGAAGACAGAGAAACTGCCAAGGATATACACAGCCGATCCATATACAACGTCGGAGTCAACCTTGGATCAAGACTCAGCAGAACTTATAATACCGATTTTTCAGGTGCGAGAGATCTTCTTCATAATATAGAACCAAGCATTGGTTTTTCCTATATACCAGACAAAAACCAGGAGGTTCTTCCTGATTTTGATGGAAGGGATATTATTAAAAAAAGCAAAAATATTACCTGGTCTCTGACAAACACACTAATAGGAGCTGATAAAGACATAGCAGAGGAAGGGATCACAAGATTCAACCGCATGTGCAGGCTTTATTTTGAACAGAGCTATGATATAAATAAAGCTGAGGAAAAAAATCAGCAGCCTTTCACTCCCCTGCTTACAGAGCTGAGCATAACACCATATCCAAATCTCCTTCTTGAGGCAGATTCGGAATGGTCTGTTTATGATTATGACTTTGTTTCCCACAACATAAAAATGATAATCAAATCAGATTCGGGCCATGCCGCCTTACTTGAATACAGAAATACAGATAAAGATAATGATGAATCAAAAACAGGAATTGAGTCCTTCAAATCCGGACTTGAACTTGCTATGACATCACAAATCAAGGCTTACGGACTCTTCGAAAAAGACATACTTAATGGTAAAACGATTGAAACTGTTACAGGGCTGAGATATTCAAAACAATGCTGGGCTACGGACATCAATTACGCTGACAAAGAAAACGAGGAAAGAATCACATTGTTATTCAGTCTTTCAGGTCTCGGCGATTTTGGAGTTGCGGCGCCTCAATTATGATGGTCCCGCAAAAAGTCAGTTCAAACTCATTCCGGCGCATGCCGGAATCCAGAAGTAACTAAAATACTGGATGCCTGATCAAGTCAGGCATGACGCTAAAGTCCTTTTCTTACTTTTTGCGAAACCATCAAGACTAATTCAACATCAGGATTATTCAATGATAATTGTAAGGACACCACTTAGAATAAGTTTTGTTGGCGGAGGTTCAGACATGCCTGCTTTTTATGACAGAGAAGAAGGCATGGTTGTCTGCACGGCAATCGATAAATATGTTTACGCAATAATCAAGGAACGATTTGATGATCTTATATATGTAAACTATTCCATAAAAGAATGCGTAAGCAGTGTTTCTGAAATCAAGCATGACCTGGTACGGGAGGCCATGCGCATAACAGGCGTGGATAAAGGCGTCGAGATTACCACTCTTGCTGATATACCGTCTTCGGGATCCGGTCTTGGCAGCTCAAGTTCTATAACTGTGGCTCTTCTTCACGCACTTTACACTTATAAGAATGTGCTTGTTACAGCTGAACAGCTTGCTGAAGAAGCATGCAGAATTGAAATAGATATAATGGGAAAACCCATAGGCAGACAGGATCAGTACGCAGCGGCTTTCGGCGGTATAAACAAATTCACTTTCAAGAAAGATCATGTCACACTTAGAGAGAAGGTGAATCTTCAGCCGCATCAAATCAGGAAATTCGCAGGCTCCATACTTCTTTTTTATACTGGAATCGCAAGGAGTGCAGATCTGATACTCAGTGAGCAGAAATCTAACCTGAAAAGCACTGATAAATTCGAAAACATGAAAAAGATGGCCTCACTTGTTGACCCTTTTATTGATTGCCTTAGGGACGGAAACATAGAGGGCTGCGGAAAGCTGCTTGCAGTAAACTGGGAACTGAAGCAGCAGATGGCAAGCGGAATATCAAATGAAACCACGGATGAAATGTACAGAAAAGCCATCGAAGCTGGAGCATATTCCGGCAAAATTGCCGGAGCCGGTGGTGGTGGATTCATGTTTCTGCTTGCACCAGTTGATAAGCAGGAACAAATTTCAAAAGCACTTAGTGAATACCGTGAACTGCCATTTATGATTGAGGAAGGCGGAAGCAAGGTTATTTTTGATTACAGATCGTATACAAGCAAATAATCAAAACTATTTCCAATTTTGATGGTCTCGCAAAAAAGTCAAAAACGAACTGTGGCGTCATGCCGGACTTAATCCGGCATCCAGTATTTTCATGTACTTCTGGATTCCGGCCTGCGCCGGAATGACGGGAATCGGACTTTTCGCGAGTTTATCAAACTTTAAATAAGACAATACCAAATAATTTTATTATTTTATCGCCTCTTTAAATGATCTGACCATGGCCGCCAGTTTTTCATCAATATCCGACTTGCCAATATTGTCTTCAATTGCCCTTTCAAAAGCGCTGCCGATAACTATTCCGTCACCGAATGCAGCCAAAGCTCTTGCATCTTCAGGTTTTGATATTCCGAAACCTGTGCATACAGGCATATCTGTAACTTTTCTGACCATGTCAGCATACTCACCGGTTTTTGAGGTATCAAGCCCCCCAGAGCCTGTGACTCCGGTTTTTGAGATAAGATAAAGAAAGCCTTTGGCACCTGCGGCGATGCTCTTTGCCCTTTCTATGCCAGTAGTAGGGGCAATCAATCGAATAAGCGGAAATTCACGATCATCCCACTGAGAGGTCAATTCTTCTGATTCTTCCGGAGGAAGGTCGACAATAAGCACTCCGTCTGCTCCTGCTTCCATGGCGTCTTTTTGAAATTTTGCGGCTCCATAGGCAAGCACTGGATTATAATAACTGAATAGAACGATTGGTATTGAGTGGTGCTTCCTGATTTCCCTGACCATATCCATGGCTTTTTCCATTGTCATGCCGTTCTTAAGTGCACGCATGGAAGATCTCTGGATAACAGGACCGTCTGCTGATGGATCAGAAAACGGAATTCCGAGTTCGAGTACATCTATACCGGCATAACACATTGAAAGAATGATTTTTTTTGAAGTTTCAAAATCAGGGTCACCTGCCGTGACAAAACCTACGAGGGCCTTTGATTTGTTCTGCCTGTTTTTTTTGAATGATTCTGTTATTCTGCCCATCAGAAGCCTCCTTTTTCAATCAAAGTTGCCACATGGGCAAGATCCTTGTCACCTCGACCCGACAGGCATACAAGTATTATGTCGTCTTTTTTTCTTTTTCCTGCCTCCCTGATTGCAGCAGCAAGTGCATGGGAGCTTTCAAGCGCAGGAATAATGCCTTCTGTCCTGCATAGAGTTTTAAATGCATGGATAGCATCTGAATCAGTTGCTGTGACATACTGAACTCTTCCTATATCTTTCAGGAAAGAATGTTCTGGGCCAACCCCCGGATAATCAAGCCCGGCAGAAACAGAATGTGCCTCCATTATCTGGCCGCTTGAATCCTGAAGAACATAGGATTTAGATCCGTGGAGCACTCCGGTTGTTCCAAGATTAAGTGTAGCTGCGTGTTTTGGGGTATCAGTCCCCTCACCTGCCGCCTCAACGCCTATTATTTCAACATCTTCCTGTATAAAGTCATAAAAAAGACCCATTGCGTTACTTCCTCCGCCGACACATGCAATGATGGTGTCAGGAAGACGGCCTTCTTCTTTTATCATCTGTGCTTTAGCTTCCTCGCCTATAATCTTTTGAAACTCCCTGACCATTACAGGATAAGGATGAGGGCCTGCTACAGAACCTATTACGTAAAAAGTAGTCTCAACTTCCGCAGACCAGTACCTCAAGGCCTCGTTCATGGCATCTTTAAGAGTCCCTGTGCCTGAATCCACAGGGATAACCTCTGAGCCGAGAAGCCTCATTCTCTGAACATTCGGAGCCTGGCGTCTGATGTCTTCACTTCCCATGAAAACCTTGCACTCCATACCGAAAAGAGCAGCCACTGTCGCAGTCGCAACACCGTGCTGGCCAGCGCCCGTTTCAGCAATCAGTCTGTTTTTGCCCATGTATTTTGCAAGGAGTGCCTGACCAATTGTGTTGTTTATCTTGTGAGCTCCAGTATGGGTCAGATCTTCCCTTTTAAGATAAATCTTCGCGCCGCCCGCAAATTCCGTAAGTCTTGAGGCGAACGTGACAGGAGTTGGCCTTCCCGCATAATTATTCAGAAGCTTTGACAGATCTTTTTTAAAATTGTCGTCATCCAGATATTTCTTGTATGCTTCTTCAAGCTCTATAATGGCCGGCATGAGCGTTTCGCCCACGTATCTTCCTCCGTAAGGCCCGAAATGGCCTTTGGAATCGGGATAATTATAAGAATCTATTTTTTTCATGGCAGAACTTTACCTGTTATATTTTCAAGTTTATGGGTTTTAACCGAATCAATGAATTTCTTCATTTTTTCAGGATCTTTAATGCCAGGAGACATTTCAAGTCCTGAACAGACATCCAGACCGCTTGCGCCGGACGCATTTAATGCATCGATTGCATTCTCAGGAGAAAGACCTCCTGCGAGTATGAAATGCCTGACTTTTGACAGATCCAAGACCGAAGCCCAGTCCCACACCGTGCCGTTGCCTCCTGGAAGAACTCCTTTGGAACACTCAACAAGAATAGAATCGGCACTGCTTTTTTCTGCTTTTTCAAGCAGTGCTTGTCCTGTAATCTTGAAGACGTGAATCACAAAATAACCTTTATCTTTAAGCCTTAAAACAAATTCATCTGAAATTTCATTATGAAGCTGGATATTTCTGATTCCGGTTTTTTGGGCAATTGAAACAATCTTATCAAAATCCATTTCAACAAAAACACCCACAGCCTTTAAAGGGTCAGGAAGCGCAGACACTATTTCAGCCGCTTTTGAAATCTCAAGATGCCTCGGGCTTTTAGGATAAAAAATCATACCTATTGCGTCAGCACCCATCAAAATGGCGTCTTTTGCCTGATCAGGAATTGTAAATCCGCAGATTTTAATCTGTGCATTATTCATGACGTCTTATTCCAAAATAATGAAACCTTTTAATGAGCCGTGTATGGTCAATTTAGCTAAAAAGGCCGATTCGTAGGGTGCTTAAGCTCTAAGGCTTGCGCACCAGGTGCTTGGCCTCCGGCGAGTCGCTTTTTTGCAAAAAAGCTCCGCAAAAAACTCTATGTATTTTCGACTATCCTGTTTGTTCCCCTCAGCGCACGTATAAAAGCAACCCTGTCATCGGAGCGGACAATGCTTTCACCAACAAGAAACCTTGTGATCCCAGCTTCAATATTTTTTTCAATATCAAGCCTTGAATTTATACCGCTTGCCGTGATTGGAATCTGGCCTGGTTCAAGCAAATTTTTCATTTCAATGGCGACATCAAGACTTGTTTTAAATGTACCAAGATCCCTGTTATTGATCAGAATGAGTCTTGCACCGCAACCCTTTATAAGTTCCGCATCTTCAGCAGAATGAATTTCAACGAGAGGCTCTATTTCGAGGCTGAAACAAAGATCACACAGATGCTTTATCTGATCTTTTTCAAGTATCCGCGCAATAATAAGAACAGCATCAGCCTGCATGGCGCAAGCTTCATAAACCTGATAATCGCAGAATATGAAATCCTTTCTGATTACAGGCAGAGAGCATGCAGATCTTGCTTTTATAAGATCATCAGGAGATCCTAAAAAGTAGTCCTTTTCTGTCAGAACTGATACGGCGCTTGCCCCGCCTTTTTCATATTCAGAGGCAAAAATAGCCGGGTCAAGATCAGGTCTGATATTCCCCTTTGAAGGCGAAGCTTTTTTAATTTCAGCAATTATTTTGACTTCGCCTGAATTTTCTGAAAGAGCCGCAAAAAAACCCCTCTTTTCTTTTTTGTTCAAGATCATTTCAGAGACCACATATTTAAGTTCTTTCTCTGATACAAGGCTTCTAAGCTGATCTACTTCCATTTTTTTTGTTTCAATTATCTTATCAAGAAAACTCTTCATTTATTCTATCCCTTCATGAATCGAACAAGGGCTTCAAGTTTTTTCATGGCTGCCCCTGAATCAATGGATTCTTCGGCAAGCCTTATACCTTCCTTGAAATCAACGGCTTTATCGGCAGCTACAAGGGCTGCTGCAGAATTTATGAGAATAATATTTCTTTTCGGGCCTTTTTCGCCCCTGAAAATGTTTTCAATTATTGCTGCATTTTCCTGTGCGTCACCACCTGATATAGTTTCAGGATCAGCCTTTTCACCAAAGAACTGCTCTGGAGAAATTTCATATGTCCTTACGAGACCGTCCTTAAGCTCAGACACCCTTGTATCAGCGCATATTGAAATTTCATCGAGTCCGTCATGGCCATGTACAACAAAGGCTCTTTTAACACCAAGAAGATTTAGGGCTGATGCGAACATTTCGGTAAGTTCAGGTGAAAAAACTCCGATGAGCTGACACGAGGCAGCTGCTGGATTGGTAAGAGGCCCAAGCATGTTGAATATGCTTCTTATTCCAAGCTCTTTTCTCACAGGAGCCGCATATTTCATTGCTCCGTGAAATTTAGGAGCAAACATGAAACCAATGCCTATCTCATTAACAGCCTCTTCCACAAGTTCCGGTTCTGCTTCAAGGTTAACACCAAGAGCCTCAAGGACATCGGCGCTTCCGCATTTACTTGAAACAGATCTGTTGCCGTGCTTGGCAACAACAGCACCTGCACCAGCCACAACAAATGCGGACGCAGTTGATATATTAAATGTCTGTGCGCCATCACCGCCTGTTCCGCATGTATCAACAACAGGTTTTTTTATAACCTGAATCCTTTTGGCTCTTGATCTCATAGATCTTGCAGCGCCTGCAAGCTCTTCAAATGTTTCACCTTTTGTTGCCATTGCAGCCATAAATGCTGCTATCTGAATTGAGGTGGCATGACCTGAAAAAATGAAATTCATTATGTCAGCAGTTTCATTTTCACTCAGATCAACCCTGGATATTAATTTTTTAAGGCCTTGCGTGAACATTTTATCTCCTTAATTTACTACATCTTTTTCAGAAGCTTTTGTCTCGAATCCATTTAAACAACCGAAATCACTCGTCTCCTTTTGCTATTTTCAGAAAATTCTTCAAAAGTCTTTTCCCAACAGGAGTCATTATGGATTCTGGGTGAAACTGAACACCTTCTGTAAGATGTGTCTTATGACGAATCCCCATTATCTCTCCATCTTCGGATTCTGCGGTTATATCAAAAACATCCGGAAGGGTTTCCTTTTTAACTGCAAGCGAGTGGTACCTCATGGCCTGGAAATTCTGCCCCAAGCCTTGAAATATGGTCTTGCCATCGGATTTGACAGTTGAGACCTTGCCGTGCATCAGCTTTTTGGCAAGTATGATATCCCCCCCAAAGGCTTCAGCTATTGTCTGATGCCCAAGGCATACGCCGAGAATCGGGATTCTACCTGAAAACGTCCTTACAGTTTCAAGAGATATACCAGCACTTGAAGGTTTGCCTGGACCTGGTGAGATAATAATAACCGATGGCTTCATTTTTTCTATATCATCAATGGTTATTTCATCATTTCTTTTGACAACAACCTCTTCATCGAGCTGCTTTAGATACTGAACGAGATTGTACGTAAACGAATCATAATTATCTATCATGAGGATCATGATTAATTCCCCTTTTTTACGTTTTTTGCTACAAGTTCGAGTGCTTTTTGGACGCTCATGGCTTTATTGACTGTCTCGACTCTCTCTGTTTCAGGCACTGAATCAGCTACTATTCCTGCTCCTGCCCTTACAGTAAGCTTGCCATTCTCTATGCATGCGGTTCTGATTGTGATGGCAAAATCCATATTCCCTGAAAATGAAACATATCCCACGCAACCACCATATGGTCCCCTTGGATCCTGTTCCATCTCATCTATTATTTCCATTGCCCTGACCTTTGGAGCGCCAGAAAGAGTGCCTGCAGGAAAGGTTGATTTTATAAGGCTGAAAGCGTCTGTTTCATCATCAAGATCACAGACTATATTTGATACAAGGTGCATAACGTGGGAATAACGTTCGACTATCATAAGATCCGTAACCTGGACTGTCCCGGTTTTTGCAACCCTGCCAAGATCGTTTCTGCCAAGATCGACAAGCATGAGGTGTTCAGCTTTTTCCTTTTCATCCTGGAGCAAATTACTTGCGTGGCGTCTGTCATCCTGCTCTGTCGCGCCTCTTGGCCTTGTGCCTGCTATAGGCCTGAGACAGGCTGTTCTGTTTTCAAGTCTCACCATGGTCTCGGGTGAAGACCCGACCAGAACGGTCTCGCCAAGATGCATGAAATACATATAAGGAGAAGGGTTTATATATCTCTGGGCACGATAAAGAGCAGTCAGGTCATGGGGTGCGTCACATGTAAACTTCTGAGAGATAACAGCCTGGATTATATCACCGCAGCGAATATATTCCTTTGTTTTTTCGACTTTCTGTCTGAATTCATCTTCGGAAATGACCGGAGACAGAGTGAGACCATGTGCCCCATTTTTTATGTTTTCAATGCTTCTTGGCGTATCAATAATCTTGATGATCTCAGCAATTCTGTCAGATGCACGATCATAAAGGGCTTCATAATCATTTTCGCCCTCGGTGAAAGCTATGGCAACACATGTTATCGTATGCTTGACGTTGTCAAATATCATAAGGGCATCGGGAATAATAAAGCTTGCAATAGGCTTATCTATTGGGAGTCTGTTTGGTATTCTTTCAAAAAAAGAAACCATTTCGTATGTAAGATATCCCACAAGACCTCCCCAGAAACGCGGAAGTTCAGGAATCTCAGGAGCGCGGTATTTGCTCATTAAATTCTTAAGAACGCCTAACGGGTCTCCATTATGTGGTATTATTCGCTTTAAAGAATTTTCTGTGATTTCTACATTGTCTCTGTATACCTCAACCCTTGCACGGGCTGAAAGACCAAGAAAACTGTAGCGAGCCCATCTTTCTCCACCTTCAACACTTTCAAGCAGAAAAAAAGAGCTCTGATCAGCATAAAACTTGCCGAGAATTGATACAGGGGTTTCAGCGTCTGCAAGGATTTCGGCACAAACAGGAACAACATTAGAACTCTTTGCTATCTCTTTGAACCGTTCTTTGTCCGGAAAGGATTTTAGTAACATTGGCTTTTCCTCGTGTTTCTGTTGTTAAAAAACTAAAGGCCGTGAACTTAGTCCACAGCCTTTGTCTTCATGCAGGAAAGCCATAAAATAAAAAGACCGTGAACCTCCAGGGAAGTCCACGGTCTGTATCAGCTTTATTTTTAATTCTTATAAATCAGCCGCACAATACCGTATCCGCCCCCGGCTTAAGCCAGAGACGCCAGCACCAGTTTCTCGAAATATGATTGTGCAATTTGCGGCTCATTTTTTATACCTTTTAATTAAATTTATTTTTGATAACGTACAATAAGTCTGTAAGTCAAGAATTTTTTTACAGGTTTTTTCAGACTAATTGTTAATGTACGAAGAGAATTCATTCAGAGCTATGTCAATTTTTATTGCAAAACCAAGACCTTCAAATTTGTGGGTAATCAGCTTCATTGTGTTTATTCCAATTACCTTGCCTGATTCATCAACAAGCGGCCCACCACTATTACCTGGATATATCTTAGCGCTTGTTTTTACAAATTCACCTTCGAAACCAGAAATTATTCCATCAGCTACTGAATTATGAAGGTTGATGGGATTACCAATTGCATAAACCTTGGCACTTTGTGGAAGCGACATAGGTGATCCTGCTATAAGTGCTGGAGCGTTTTTAATCCCGGAAATTTTCAGTAACGCAAGATCATGATTCTTGCTCACATCTATTAATTCTGCAGAAGTCTGGCTGCCATCAGCAAGCGTTATTTCAAAACTCTTTGCAAGGCCACTTAAAGTTGATGAAGATGAAAGCTGACTCTGACCAGAGGTCATCTCGTTTTTAACTCGCTCATACTCATCTTTGCGCAGATTATATTCTCTCTCGTAGCTTTCAATTTTTACAAGCTCAGAATTGTATTTTTCCATTTTTGCAGCCCTGCGCTCATGATCTGAAATCTTCTCTATTTTCTGGCGATAGTCTTCGAGCTCGTTTCTGGCTGATTCAATATTATTTTTGTCCTGTTCGAGTCTTGTTTTATATTCTTCAAGTATGGCTTCACCATGCTCATACTTCTTCTTCATGGATTCAATCATTTTTTCATCACCATAAAGGACATGACGATTTGTTATTATAAACCCCTTGCTCGATATAAAAAAACCTGAGCCAGTGCCCATTGGAGATTTGACCAAAACAGTTGCGATGGTGGCTTTTTCAATATCATTTTTTGGCTTGAGTTTGCTGTTTAAAATAATGGAGAGGTCTGAGCCTGATGGAACTGAATCGCCGGATGACGCCATTTTTTCCATGTGCTGATTATTTTCAGCCGGAGTGTCTGTAAAATGCCAGACACCTTTGTCATCTTTATATTTAAAAACATCGGCATTAGAATCAGTTTTGAGATAAAGTACACTCAAAAGAAAAATGAATAGGAGTAATGGTCTGGTATTCATTGAGATCATAAGCTTGCCAAATCATATTATAGATATCTAATCTTTATTAAAAGAATCAAAACAAAGATTAACATGCTCGTGCCTGCTATGTATTGAATGCCGTATCAAGTCAGGCATGGCTCCGACGCCATTTTTGAGTTTTTGCGAGACCATCAAAACTAACGATGATAAAAATATGCTGTTAGTTTAAAGTTTTTGTTCTGAAAAAACCTCTGCTTCATAAATTTGGACACTAAGGTCTGATTCTTTCCAGCTAAAAGGATTTAGACCGGCCTTTGTGCATAATTGTTTCAGAAACTGAACAGGATCAGGCAATTGTTCCCAAACCTGGGGTAAAAAAGTTGCCTTTCTGAATCCTTTTGAAATGATGACGCCATGTTTTTCGGGTATAAGCTTTTTTAAAAGGTCATTACTGTCAGAATATTCAAGATTCTCTGGAATTGTAAGAACACTGATTTCAAGTTCAATTTCTTTCAGCTCATCATTTTGCAACGGAAAAAACCGTGGGTCATCAAAAGCTGCATTGGCAGCATTCATCTTGACAGCTTCTGCTAAAGAGAAATCAGGATTAATTACCCCTATACATCCCCGCAGATTGCCCTTTTTATGAAGAGTGACAAAACAGCCTCTATTTTCAGCATAAAGTTCGCAGTTGGTCAAATCGAATGACGGAGACCGCTGCTCAATTTTAGCCTTAATAATTTCTCTTGCGTATTTTAAAAGTTCTTTTTTATTTTTTTCCGGGATCATTATAGATACCTATCCTCCGCCTTTTTTTCGAAAAAAAGCCCACCAGCAATAAAATATAAAAAAAGCCCAGGATAATATACAGGTAAGATAGCCTTTCCAGTTTATTGGTTTTTTGGCTACTCCTCTCCAGTCAACTTCTCCCACCCTCTGGCCGCAGAAATGACAGAAGGTTGAGTCAAGAGAAAGGCTTTTAAAGCACTCCGGACATCTTTTTACACGATAAAGTATGGATTTTTGTTTTTTTTTCACGCTTGATCCTGTGATTTTTTAGCGTGTTCTAGTTATGAGGACTTTGAAATTAGGACTTTATAATGAAAAGGAAAACAATTAAAGTTTTTTCTATTGAAAGTAAATATATCTCGCCCGTCAATTTATAGACGGGCGAGAATATGACATTATTCGAGGATTTTAGGATGTAGTATTTTTATTTTGCTCTTCTTTTTCAGTTCAGCAATCCAGGAGTTTAAAAAATCTTCCTGTTTGGTTTTTAAAATCTTGCTTTTTAAGGAATCCTTGTCTTTTTCAAGTTCTGCAATATCAGGATATGTTCTGGCCTTGAATTTAACAATATAATAGCGACCATCTATTTTAAGGACATTCTTGGGAACAGGATTTTTTTCACTCAACTCAAACGCTGTTTTAGTAAGTTCAGGCGCATAACCAAATTCACCTGGAAGAATCCCATTTTTCTTGAAAGCCCCTGTTTCACCCACAGTCAGTTTATATTCCGCAGCCTTTGTTTTAAAATCAGCATCCTTGCTTATTTCAGCAAGAAAAGCCTCGGCTTTTGCTTTTGCGGTCTCGTCCTGTTTTATTTTCAAATAATCAGCTTTAACTTTTTCACCAACCTGATCAATGGTAACAGGCTTGGCATCTTCTCTTTTCAATACTTCAAAAATGACAAGTTCAGAATCATTTTCAATGATTTCACTTGACTGACCAGGATTAAGGGTAAATGCGGCATCAATGATCGCTGCCGAATCTGAAAACTCGTCTTTCAAGCCATCATTCTTGCTAAAAAGGCCTGAAGTTTCTATCTTTAAGCCATTTACAGCCTTTGACGCCTGCTCAAGATTGTCACCTTTTACTATTGCATTATAGACTTTATCAGCGTCATCATAGGCAATATTCTTGTACTTTTCATTGATTATTCTTTCTTTTATCTCATCTTTTACTTCTGATAATTGTTTATGCTCCGGCGACAATGACTCAAGCTTAATAATATGCCAACCGAAATTTGTCTTGACAAGATCACTTATTTCTCCGGGTTTAAGAGCAAAAGCCGCATCTGAAAAAGGTTTGACCATCTTATTTTTTGTGAACTCGCCAAGGTCGCCCCCTTTATTCTTTCCTGAAGGATCTTCTGTATACTTATCTGCAAGTTTAGCAAAATCACCACCCGCCTTTAATTCTGCAAGTATCCCCTCTGCCTTCTTTTTGGCTTCATCAATTTTGGCTGCATCGGCCTTTTCATCAACTTTCACAAGTATGTGCCTGGCTTTTGCTTTTTGTTCGATTCTGAAATCCTCAATATTATCATTATAAGTATTATTGATATCTTCATCAGTAACCGCAACTTTACTCTTGTAATCATCGTATTTGATTTTTACATATTTAATCTGAGCCTTGGCAGGGATTTTATAAGTATCCTTGTTCTTTTCAAAATAATCCGAGAGTTCAGAATTCTTGATCTCAAGATTTTTAAATGATGAAGGATCAAAAGATACATAATTAAGATCTGCCTCGGAATTTTCAAACAAAAACCATTCTTCGAGTTCTTTATCTGTTATCTTGACATTACTGACCAGTAACGTCTGGAGTTTAGTCAGAATAATCTGCTCACGCTGGCTTTTTTCAAACTGATCAGGAGTCAATCCATTCTTAGCGAGTGTCTGCCTATACACATCATTGTTAAACTGGCCATCTGGCCCCTTAAACATCGAGAAAATTGATTCCATGAGTTCCTGATCGCCCACAATAATACCGTAGTCTCTGGCTTTCTGAAGAAAGAGTTGCCTGGTTACAAGATTATCAAATGTCTTTTGCTTCAGCTGAAGCATCTTTAACATTTCCTCATTAAGCTGGCTTCCAAACTGAGTCTTTAGCCTATTCAGCTGATTATTATAAATTGACTGAAAATCGTCTATGGATATTTCTTCTCCATTTACTGATGCGACACTACGCTCTTTCGGCGCAATTATCACATCAATGCCCATAAAGACAAAAACCGCAATGATTAAGAACAGGATCACTTTTATTATCCATGAGCCCGCTTTTTCCCTTAAAAATACCAGCATAAACTCTCCTTGAGGACGCCATTTTTAAATTCAGAGAAGAAAACTAATTGAAGCCAAAACGAAAAAAATAACAACCGCAATATTTATTTTTATTATCTATTTTTGTCAACCTTATAAGATTACTCAAAATCCTAAGTAAATAATGATCAGGCCTCAAAAAGGCCTTTTTCCTTCATTGCGGAACAGGACTGAATCAGAAAGTATTGAAAAAAATATACTGAATCAAGCCAGACATTACCTTGCCGCAAAAATTTGTTTTTTTGCGTGCCCATCAATATTCAAAACTCAAAATATTACAAACACCAAAAAAATATTGACAATTAAAGGCTGATAAACTATTTAAGGCCAGAATTTGGGGCTGTAGCTCAGCTGGGAGAGCGCATGACTGGCAGTCATGAGGCCAGGGGTTCGAGCCCCCTCAGCTCCACCATTAGAAAAATCGTTATGATTTTAAAAAACCTTAACTCTTGATAATCAAGGGTTAAGGTTTTTTGGTTTATACAACTTATGATTGACTCGAAAAAGCCCCAAAAAGGCGTCGCCGTCATGCCGACTTGATCCGGCATCTTTATATTTTCAGGTACTTCTGGATTAAGGCCTGCAAAGGAATGACGGGAATCTGATTTTTTGCGACCTTGTCAACTTTTAAGTACCCAGAAAGTAATAGGATGGTTAAAAAACGCATATCATGCTTGAAGTAGATACTGTTTTCATCGAGTAGGGTGAAGCAGCTGATCAAGTCTGCTTCATCCCTCTCACAGAACCGTGCGTACGGGCCTCGTACACGGCTCTTGTTCATCCTTATCTCGTTGTAAAAAGAGGAAGCACTCCCGTTTGAATTTCATTCATCGCGAACAGTCCGATTTCTTCAAACCATTTGTTGGGCATTGCCCAGTGGCTGAGCTGACATGCCGAGTTCCGCCATGATGTCATTTTGATGCTCTGGAATTCGCCG
>NZ_AUEY01000071.1 GCF_000426225.1 Desulforegula conservatrix Mb1Pa | reverse complement strand
CTTGAACTTTAGGCGGTTCAGTTATTGGAGACTTCTTCTTATTCCAGGATCTGTCAAACTCTGTGAGTCCACCGGCAGAGCCGGGGGTTTACTTATGATTAATTATTCCCGCAAAACGCATGGCCGTTGACATGGCTGAAGACATGGTGCCGTTGACTTCTGACAGGGTGCGCTGATAGGTTTTTGATGACTCTCCGAGATTATTGAACCCGGTTTTCACCTGATTCAAAGCATCTGAAGCCATGTTCTTCGCGCTTATTATTATCGAGACCCTGTTTTCCGCCATAATTCAGCCCTGTTTTAAAATACTCTCATCTTCGCGTTTATTGCCTGCCTCAACCTGCCGAGGTCTTCCCATATCTGCATACTCAGATCATTGGCCCGGAAAGGAAATCCCCCCAGTCCCAAAAGATGCAGCTTAAAGAGATGCAGAACATATTCATGCGTCGCCGGTCTGTGTGGACATTCCTCACATCTTGAATCAAACCCAGGCCTGCATTTTTTCTCTTTGCGCTTTTCGCCGCATCCTTCGAGCATGAGGGTTATTTCATGCTCAAGATCTTCTATGCTGCCGACAAAGGGCTGGTATCATCACCTTCAGTCACGAACTCGATGTCGTCGGTTCCCTTATTTGCGCCCGTGCCTTCAAAAACCTGCTGGGCAACAGCTGCAACAACATCAGGAGAGTTGTCCACAAGCAGCTTTTTCCAGTCCGCCCTGTATCCGGGATCAGTCTCAACCGCGCTTATAGCCACGCCATTAATGCCGAATGTGCCGGGCTTGAATCCGGCGAGTATTGCCTCTCCGAATTTTATCCTTGTTGAATAAACCTTATTGACCACCTTCTTTCCCTTGCGCTCGAACATGGCTGCCTGGAAAGCTGCCATTTCCTGGGCCGTAGGATTGCGGTAATGCATTTCATGAACATCACCTGTGCGTCCGTCTGTTATCTCGATCGTATTTTTATCAGATGCAAAATCTCTCATTGTTTCATTCCTTTATGTTTATCGTAGATAGGATCAGAGCATCCTTTGCTCGTAATCAGACAATAATTCTGTGGTATTTATCTACCCAAGCTCGACATATCTGCCGAACATGCCGAGGGCCGGATCATTCTTCTTAGTCGTGTCGCCCAGAAGCTGCCCCTTAAGCGGAAACTTGCCGTACTCGCGAGCTATGAGCGAAAGGCTTCCCGGATCGAAAGACACCCTGTAAAGATCCACAAGAACCTTTTTACTGTTAAGCGTATTAATCCCCTTGAACCTGATCCATCTCTCCGGGGCATTTGTGCCGAAAATAGCCATCTTCGCCACCTTGTCGTAGGAGTAGCTCGCCTTGATTGGCTGAGTAAGGTCAGTAACATCCAAAAATTTTACAGAGCCGTAAGTAAGGTCTGCCTCGTAATCGACACCGGCCTCAAGCGTCTGGGGTGTCGACGGAGTGCTGTCTTTTAGCACCAGAGAAGAAATCAGCTGGTGTGGAAGAAGACCGGTTACTCCTGCCGCGGCAGTTATCGGAAATGCCCAGTCCGTGGCAGTGCCTGCCGCGATATCCGAAGAGACGCCATAAAGGCCCAAGGACAGATTTTCCATAAGAAGCTCTTCGGACGACAGCGATATGTCGGCTTTTTTGGCTTTAACCAGAACAGAGTCCGTGGTGCGTTCGCCTGTGAAGTCTTCTATATGCTCGGTCTTATCCACTGACAGATTGATTTCGAATTCAGGGACATTGCCCATGAAATTCAGCTCTGTGACATTCCCAGACGCGTCTCTTTTGCCCAACCACACCTCGCCCTGAAAGGAAAAATATTCTCTGGCCATTTCATGCTCCCTTTATTTTTGATTGTTTAATAATCATACCTGATTCGCGCCTTCATCCGCCTCGATACACCTTATCGAATGCCCCGGATCTATCTTCTCAAGCCCGGCATCTATTATTTTTGATACAGGATGCGTCCACGGAATCTTCCCGCCGTTTGCTTTCTTTATCTTCCCGATCCTGCTTGAAATGGTCTCGTCAGGATCGCCTCCGCTCATTGCATTGCCGAGCTGGTCAATAGCTATGAGAATATTCAGCCCCCATTTACTGATTGCAATCATGCTCACCTCTTTGTTGATGTGGAATAAACCGCTATGTAAACCGCCATATTCCCTGATGCTGGCATTGCGACCGGATATTCCATTTCCCTGCGAAGCGGCAGCCAGCCGGTTGCGATGGTCTTTCTGTCAAGCCTTGATTTCAGGGATTCAAGCAGATTGTATATTTCGTCTCCGCCCTTGATCTGCGCTCCCGGAGCAAGATTGCACCTGCATCCCGCAAGAACGATCAGCTTGACTTCAATTTCATCCATGCCGCCAGCTGGCCTTGTTCTGATAATGCCAGGAGCAAGATAAACAAACGGCGCAAGATTCGTCATTCCAGTCAGATTCTTTGCAGCTGCCTCATCAAGTTCACCAGCATAAGGCGCAAGAGTCTTTATGATTCCGGCTGTTTTCATGTCCGCGAGCTTTTCCATGGCCGCTTTTTCAAGTTCAAGATATTCGTGCATTTAAAGGCCCGCCTCTCCTAAAATTTTTGCAGCCAGACCGCTCACAACAGCATCTATGTCTGCCGCGTTTTCTGCCGATATCCCCAAATATGGCCTTGCCGGTATTCTCACTTTATGTCCTCTGCCAGCCAGACCTCCCACTTGCTGAATAGCCGCGTATACCCTGTTTGCTGATACCTCTGCCTGCTCATCTGAAATTGCCTTTGCCCTTATGGAATCAAGCAGCTTGCCTTCCTGGTGAAGCATGTGACCGGCTTTGCCAAGCTTCGCGTAAAGCTTCACAGTTGCCGGACTCCAGTCAGGCCATTTTGAACCGTCCGGCCCTGTCTTTTCATTTTCTATGCGCCGTCTGGTCTGGGTTTCGACTTCTGCGGCCACAGCTGACACAAGCTTCCTCTGAGCTCCAGGAAGGCTGCTTATGAGACTGCCGATTCTCAAGCTGACAAGGTCAGCGCCTTCTATTGTGACTTGAAAGCTCATAAGCCCCTCTTAAAGATCCTCGGACTTGATGAAAATTCCACACCAGATGAGGCAGTGCCTATTTCTGAAGCAGAAGAGATTTCACCTTTGCCGATATGCCTCAGAAGATTCAGGGAATCATCGTACCTTTTTCTGTACTCATCGACATAAGATCCCGCATCATGGGCCATCTGATACATGATGATGTCACAGCAAATCCGGGTTTTAAGAATATCCGCAACTGTTCTGCCCGCGATATACGCGTCCATTACAGCCGAAGCGTCAGAGATTGCCGCCTCTATGACATCGCTATCAGGAATCCCGTCACCGTCTTTATCGCTGACAGCCAGGACAGTATCCTCTCCAAATCTTTTCTGAATATCCGCAAGCGTTGCGTAAGGCATTTAAATCTCCCCATAAAAACCGTGGCGTAGGTCGGATTAGAGCGCTCTTTGCTCGTAATCCGACATCAACCAATGACTATGCCAGATAAGGACAGACCATTACTCTTGCCGAACCTGTGTAAACATTGTCCGCTCCGTTTGCCAGCCTGTCGGCCTTGACAATATCGAGTGCCGCTTTTTCAAGCGAAGGAGGAACAACAAGAAGTCCTGGATTCAGATTCAAAGGCTTGCCTCCGTCTCCCTTTCTTCCTGTCATGGCTGCTCTGACCTTGGTGTAATTCTCTGTATTCAGATCCACCTTGGCTGCATGGGCAAGCTGCCAGAGTCCGTATCCGGCGTTAACGCGGCAATCCACTCCGTAACGGAAAGCGCTGGATGTAAAAACCTGCTCATCATCCATCTTGTCCATGGCCACAAAAGAATAATCCCTGCGCTTCTGGAAAATCAGGGGCTTTACGGCTCCTGAAACATCGAGGAGCATCCACGGAGTTCCAGATCCTGCTTCAAGATTCGACACGCTCTGGCTTTTGCCGTTTGCGTCCTTAACCGGATGATCGGCAGCGAAAAAAGCCTTGCCGTCATAACAAAGGCCAGTGAACCCGCCCGCGAGCAGAGCGAACACAAGCTCATCAGGATGATTCTTCGCGTCTATGCCAAGCTGGGAAATCATGGGGCTGAAAACGCCATAGGCATCATCTTCCATTGCTTCCCTCGGCACTGTTACTGTATTTTCAAAGGTCTTGTTCTTGATCGTATAGTCAGAGACCGACAGGTTCTGAAGAACCCTTTCGCCAATCCACTCACGGAACTTGGTGGAAGATCCCATCCAGCCGTATGTTTCCTGAGCGGTTGAAGAACGAACAAGGGTGGCGACGTCCATCCATTTCGGATCGGCCTGTTTTGTAAAAGCATCGTTGAATATGGTTTTAAAGCCTGTATAAACCGACTTTAATTTTAATGCGTTTATTGGTTGCATGTTTCCTCCTCATTAAATGGCCTGATTAAATGACAGGCGGCTTGACCCACACGCCAGCAGAATCGATTCCCACAACAGTTCCTGCCACAGGCCTTGCTCCGCTGCCGTCGACTCCTGCAACGGTGTTGTCATCAAGCACGTAACAGCTTCTGAACATATTGGCCTGGACAACAGCGTCGCCTGCTGTGGCATTGTCCCAAAGGTATGCTTCGTCCCTTCCTACAAGAACGCTTATGGCTCCGTTCGCGCCTGCGGAATTATCCGCCAGCTCATTGGCCCGGCCAGCCACCTTTAGCGTAGCAGTTGCCGAACCAGGCACCGCGTAACCTGAAGCGTTCACGGCCACTATGGAACCGGCGTATATTTTGGCGGACGCGGCAACAGGCAGGCTGACAAGCCGCGCTCCCTTTGATGGTGTATCCCTGTCAGTTGTAAGTGCTGCCATTAGCCTTTACTCCCCACGTTTTTAAGGTAATCTTCCTCTGATATGCCAAGATTACGGCATACCGCCTTTTCCTCATCACTCAGACCCGCGCTTGATTCAGGCTTCTTTTTATCAAGTCCTGAAACACCTGCTATCTCAGGAGCCACCTTTACAAACTCCCTGAATCTGTCCAGTCCGCCGTCAATTCTGCACATGGCTCTGTGATAATCAGCTGTAGAGGGAGTAATCTTGCCTGCTTCAAGAGCCTTGGCGACTTCGTCGTCTATTTCCTTGTCAAGCTGGGCCTGCGCTCCTTCTTTCAGAAGCTTTTCCGCGTTCAGCGCCCTCTGGGTCATCGCGTCAAAATCAGGCCTTGGAACATACTTGTCCAGAGAAGGGGCCTGACCATCCGCCTTTGCCTTGAGCGCAGATACAGCGTTCAGCGCCTTGTCCTCGTCCGAGCCTTCCGGAAGCCCGAGGGCTTCGAATACTTTTTTCATTACTGCCTCCCCTTGTTCATGTGTCTGTTGATGGTTAAGGGCCTCAAGCCTCAAATTCGGCTGGTTTGTCAGGGCAGCCGAAGTTATCCGGACAACTCTTCCGGTAGCCCGGTCAAAAACAAAAACCGGGGAAATATATCTGTATTCCTTTGATTCCACTGCGTTTCTGCCTGACTGTGTCCAGTCTGCCCGGCCTGAAATTCCTCCGTCAGCGTCAACTTTCAGCTCCTTAAACCATGCAGCGGCAGGAGCTGGCAGACCCTTCGGAGCCTGGAGTTCTGTGGAATGCTCGAAATCAAGCGGGATATCCCTGGAATCCGAATTAAATGCCGCAACCAGACTCGCCGGATCATCCATGCGCCAGCTTCTGCCGTCTCTTCCTTTGATCTCAGGGCCGGGCGGCATAAGCCTTACCCAGTCCGGAGCAGCCGGAGTTTCACCAGCCATGGTGATTTCATGATTGAGTGCTCTTTTTACGGTTTCCATAGTCCTTGACCTTTCAAGTCCACTGATTTATTATGTTTTTAGCTAAAGCGGATGTGACACGGTAATATTCTCCCGGCCGTAGCACAGACTCCTGTCTGGAGCGTTATGCGGGGTAGCCACTTCAAGTGGATTGGGGGGCCTCGCCATCCGCTTTTTTATTTCCTTTTTTAAGCAGTCTGCGTATCTCTTCATCTCTTTTGACTTCATCACTGCTCAATCTTCTAAAACTTGTCATAAACACGGCCTTGCCTGTTTTGGTGGATTTGATAGCTGTCACGTATCCGTTTTGATCTTCCAGAATAAACACAAGCGAGCTTGGTGAATCCTGAACCGAATAACCCAGAGTCAAGACCTCGTGAATTCTGGCGTATTCATCATTAGAAAGTTCAGGATGCCTTCTGATCTGCTTGTCCATCGTCTCCGGAGACAAAAGAACGACTCTGCTTTCAGCGCCTATGTCAGCCATATTCCTTTCTGAAAGGACTCCAACAGGGCAGTTGCCGGTCATATCTGACATCCACGATTCAAGAAACCCGCTCCGCGCAATATCTGAAACCGATGCGGCAGCATCTGTATAATTCGCGCTTTCAAGCCTCTGCGTCAGATACTCAAGACTTCTGACCCTTCTTGCGGCAGCACCCGGATTTGTGTCCCAGCCAGGATCTATTCCTTCAGGCACTCGTTCAATTCGGCCTGTTCTTGTATTTTCCCACTCCACGTATCTGATCTCAGGAGCCGTTGTTCTCACCGGCATGTTTTCAGTTCTGAGATGTCCTGTAGGCAGACCTGTTTCAGGGTTTATCTCAGGCACTGAGTTCGCCATGTCAGGTATTCCGTCACGTCTCAGCCTTGCTGCTTCATGTTCGGATATAGACCGTGCATGGCATTTGCACCCCCAGCCACTGGGCGGGAAATGAGAATTCCAGAACGGATCATTCACAGGAAGCATCAACCCGTGCCAGCTCACATGCTCAGGCCTGTGTTCCCTTGAAGGCCCGATCATATACATGATGTAAGGGTGAGAATCCTGGGCCTCCAGTATCCTTTCCCATTGACCGGCAGCAGCAGCTGTTCTCAAATTTGCGTCATAAATGGTTCTGAGCCTTCTTGTGCTTCCAAGCTGGGCGCTAACCATTTCACCGGTTCTCGGATCAGGCACATCTATTCTTCCCCACCAGCCCTTTGCCCTTAATAATGGCTCAAGGTTTGCGGAAAATTCCCGGAATGTCTGTCCGCCTGCAATTGCGCCATCAACCGCGCTTCTTATGTCAGAGAGCACATCAAGCTCCATTGCCTTGGCTACTGTGAATGATGTGGCGTGTTCTTCGCGCCATACATCCCGGTAATCAAAGCCGGGTCTTAATTCCTTTGCCCTGAAAAATGACAAAGCCTCATCAGGCGGATCTGCGGGGAAGGTAAACTTCAAGACAAGCCCTCCGCATAACCCTTGCCCCTTGCCTCAAAAGCCCGCCTCGCCAGATCCTCAAAAAGCTTTTGTGAACCTGCCTTTTCCGCAATTCCCGGAAGGCCAGCCAGAAACTCATCAAAAGATCCGCATTGTCCCGCAAGCTCAAGAACCGCGTTTGCCGGGCCGTCCATCTTTTTCCATTCCGCGAGGCCGTCGATCACCATTTCATCAATGGCATCGGCCTGAAGTGGAACGCCTTGCTGTAGGTCGCGCTGAGCCTGCGAAGCTCGACATAAACCGCCAACATCAAGATTTTCTCTGTTTGCTGCCTTTTCCGGCTTGATATCTCCCAAAAGCACAGCTCCAGGAGCAGGATCTGCAAAACCAAGTCTGTCTCTGACCTGGCTCGCCTCGATGCCAAGGCCGCCAAGGGGAACAAGCTTTGCCAGGGCTTCTGCCATTGTATTTATGTCTTCGGCTTCCCTGACAGGCAGGGTAAGGCGCGGATATTTTTCTTTTTCCCCGAAATTGAGGATAATGAACGGAATGACCAGATCCCGGTTCAGGGTCTCTTCAAGCTGATTAGCGTCAGCCCTCAGAATATCGATCCTCACCTCGTTATGAACCTTTGCCTGGGCCTGGCTCGATCCGTCGTCCGATGTCATGGTCTGGCCAAGCACGGCTTTTGACATCTGCCTGTCGAGCCATTCAGCCAGGGTCAGAAAAAGCTTGTCTCCGCCTGTTCTGGCAGCGTCCTGAAACTCGATCCTCATTGAATCAGGAATGACACATGCCGCGTCAGAACCAAGATTCGCCACTGCCGAAACAAGCTTTCTGATGTCAGCAGGTTGGGCAGCGGAACTGTATCTGCCAATCCTGAGCGGCATGCCGAAAACTTCGGCAAAGCTCATCCAGTCGGACACAGTCCAGACCTTGCACATGTAAGTCGCGGCAGCGAGTCTTGCCAGACCGCTTCTGACCGCGAGACCCGATTTAAGCCGTGGTATGTGGGTAATGAATTTGTAAGGAGGCAGGGAAACACCAAAGGCATCGGACTGATCCATAAGCTTCAGTTCCCGGCCTGTTACCCTGTCGAACACAAAGAAACGAGGATCGCACCATTCGTATCTTTCAGGAGTCCATACAGCCTTTGTGCGGTTCCAGATTATTTCTGTGACGGCATAACCCTTGCCCAGACTGTCCATGAGATCATCAACCAGGGCAGTGAATCCCGGCTTTGTAGAAAGATCACGCACAGCATCGGCAAGCTTCACGTCTTCAGCAGAATCAGACGCAGCAACCACTTCAGGCTCCAGACCTGAAACAGCTCTTTTCCTTACTCCCAGAACACTTGCGTAATGAGGATCACGTTCTTCCATTTCCTCGGCCAATTCCAGCTGGGCATGATGATCTCCTGCGGCAGCCTCCCTTAAAATAGCCGCAAGCCTTGCCGGAGTAAGCGTCTGGCTGATGGATTCAGGGTGCCAGGGATTCCTGATTCCTGAGACGCTTGGAATCGCAATCTCTTCGGATAGTTTTTCCGGTTCGATTTTCTTTTTTAACCAGTCGAATATTGCCATTTAAACCGCTCCCCTCATGAATCCCGCAGTCGCCTTTACTTCACGCCAGTCTTCCGGTTCTTCTTCCCATCTGGAATCTGTTCGGCTTATGACTGACTTTACGCTCCTGTAATCAAAGCACTCAGCCTCGAACCCGCTCCTTGCCGCGGAATGGGCAAGAGCCAGTGAAACACCCGCATCTCCGTGTCTTTTGTTGCCTTCGGCGTCCGTGGTTCTTTTTTCAGGAATCCTCGCGACTCCGCGCACAACCTTGAAAGCCCTCATGTCAGCGAGGATGTCCTTGTCGGCAGGTATTCCGTAAATTGAACCATCTTCGAGCGCGGCCTTGAAAGGAGGCATGTTCTCCAGATACCAGCCTTCTGAAAGCATCAGCTGGATGATTCTTCCCGCTCCGTATCTCTGGGCAGCGACTTCTGCCAGATATTGACCATTGCCCCTTGCGTCCATCACTCCGCCGAGGAAACCCGGCAGCCGGTCGACTATGAAGAAAAGGATCTGGGCCTGCTGATGAAAAGGAATGTTCCTCATTTCGAGCATGAATGGCGGCCTTAATCTCAGATCCTGCTCCCTCATAAGGGGAGTCACGACAGTCAGGTCTCCGTTTCTGGCAAAGTCCTCACCAAAGACGGTCTGCACTGTTTCCGGAATGGCACTGAGAAGAGGCAGAAGCATTTCCTCGCACCATTCAGCAATGTCAGCCTCTCTTTCTGATTCTGGCAGAAGCGCGAAAGCATCTGTTCTTTCAATCCTGACCACCGGAGTGTCAGGATTCATTCTCGCTTCAATAAGCCCGATTGGCAGATATGTTCCGCCGCTCTTGCTCGGAACACAGAAAAGCTCTTCCTCAGAGGCATCTCCATAAAAGTCTATGAGGTTTTGACGCCATCTGGTTTCTGCTTCAGGACTCCATTCTTTCCCAAGCTTGATGCAGATTCTTTTGTAAATTCCGTCTTCCAAGGCTTCATCAAGGGTCACCCTGTGCAGGCTGTAAGGTTTTTTGCCTGACCTGACCTCGGTAATGACTTCGTTGAATTCGTTATCCACGCCGTTGTGTGTGGAAATGATGCGAACCTTGCCGCCCCACATCAAAAGAGCCATTGCCGCTTTCAGAAGTTCTCCGAGCTGTTCGTGGAAAGCAGCTTCATCTATGATAACCCGGCCCTGCTTGCCTCGAAGGTTGGCAGGTCTGGATGAAAGAGCCGTGATGCGCCAGCCTGAATCAAAGCGGATCACAAAGGAAAGAATGGACTTGCTTTCATCTCCATCTTTAAAAACTTCTTCCGTTTCTTCGATTTCTCCCGCCGCAAGATTGTAGAGCTTTGCCCACCAAGCGCAGTACAGAATGAACTCGTAAGCCATGTCCTTGTTGTAGCCGATGTACCAGGCATTCATGCCGGACTTGGCAGATGCCTCAAGCGTTGTTATTCCAGCCTCAGTCCATGAAATGCCTGTACGTCTGGACTTTTCTATGATGGCCACTTCTGACTGATCTTCGGCCCAGGCCTTCTGATATTGAACAAGCGGATCGGCAAGCGGATCAGTAATTTCGGTAATTGTCATGATGCTATCCCCAGTATCCTACGCTTGATCTCGTCCACGGTATCATCACTAAGACCGCCTTTTCTGGCTGCCTGGACAACTGTGGCCGCCGCTTCCTCTGCCTTTTTCTTTACCTCTGAAGCCCATTTCTTCTGGGTAACAGAAGCCCGGCCAAGTTCTGCCACTGCCCTTGCGAGGGAACCAAAATTCACTTTTGCAGGGTCAACTTCCAGATCTATAAGGACATTAAAAAGCTTGTCCTGAACCAGTCTCATGAGAGCATCGTTTACAGCACCTTCATCATCGGGTGAGGCATCGACAATAGCCTTGGCCTGTTCTGTTGAAAGTCTGACAGCCGCGAGTCTTTTTTCAAAATTCTGCCCGTATCTGTGGATGGCGCTCTTGCTGATCTGATATCCGCGCTCTTTAAGCTCATTTTCGAGCAGCTGATATCCGCTGAAATTGTTTTCAACCAGAGTTGTGTCCAGCCACTCTTTGACCGACTGTGGCAAAATTTCTATGCTGCTGGGTTTGGGCATTTATTCAAATCCATCCGGGAAGGTGTTTAAACACCGTTTAAAAACTCTTCAACCTGCCTTTTGAATCATCAGGGCGGCTTTTGCTTTTTAGGGCCTTAAAAACGATTTGGGCGCGACAGCCTGTTCCCCCTTTCAAATGGGGCCGGGGGGATTCAATAATACTTCCCAGGCCTCGCAATGCCCGGCTCGCATTCAACCGTATATTCAACCACATCAACCCCGTACCTGATCAGAGCCGCAAACCATCTTCCGCATGGTTCTTTTTTCAGATCCACGAGCTTTCGGTCTTCCAGATAATCAAGCTCCCGCCTTAACTCCAGAGCCGTTGCATCAGTATAAATACCCTGGATGGTCGCAAGTATCAGCTCCTCATAAGCGCCTATGGGCCTGGCGTTATTGAGGGTCAGGAGAATGTACCAGCGCATTGATTCTCTTCTGGTTTTTGCAGGATCTAACACTCGCGTAATCCTTTCAGTTGCAGGTTTTCTATTCTCATGGCCACGCCGTCGAGCTTGGCCTCGATTATCGTCTGATTGCGGATATAGTCCTCACGCCGGACATATTCCCTGGAAATGACGTTCTGATATTTGAGAAAATCCTTCTCAAGGTTTTGCCAGCCCTTTGCTTCCTCCCGGAAACTGATCATCAGGGTAGTGAATTTGTCTTCCCAGTTCTTGGCTGTTTCCGCCCTGATTGCCTCAAGGCCCACGAATCTCTGATCCAGCCGCTTGTCAGTCTGGGAAAGCAGAATTTTCCCTGCCGCGAACACAAACCCTAAAAAAGACACCAGGAGCAGTCCAATTCCAGACAGGAGCGGCCAGAATTCTATCGTTACAGAAGACATTTTTTATCCCTTCGTAAATGTGCCGATGAGGCCGACAATCCCGATCCCGACGAGAACAATGGCCTCTGCCTGGTCTGGTGATATTTTTGCGCCGAGCGCAGTTGCTATTAAAACAAGGCCGCGCCATGTGGACGGCTCTTTGAGCCTTTCAAGAATGTACTGTTTCATGATCCCTCCATTGTCTTTTTTCATGACTTTATAGGGCCGCCGCTGAACATTGAATGGTGTTGGTATTCGCCATGAACACAATATGCTGATTATGCGACGCTTAAACTTGTAGGTCGGGTTAGGGATCAAACGCTTTTACTGATCCCGTAACCCGACATAATTGATGACGTCGGGTTACGAGCAAAGGACGCTCTAATCCGACCTACGGCTCAACGATTCCCCCTTTTAAAGGGGGCAAGGGGGATTTAACAAATAACTCCTTCTCCGACAGCTTCGAGGGAGAAGGCAGGGATGAGGGGGAAACATAATGCTCGCGTGGGGAAACAGAGTAAGCCCTGAATTCAGGGCAAAAGTGAAAGAAATGGCTGAAAGGCTTGAAACAGATCCAGACTGGCTGATGGCCGCGATGGCCTTTGAAACAGGCGAAACATTCTCTCCGTCTGTAAAAAACGGCGCAGGAAGCGGGGCAGTGGGGCTGATTCAGTTTATGCCAGCAACAGCGAGAACTCTTGGAACAACCACAGATTTTCTTGGAAGAATGAAACCTGAAGAACAGCTTTATTACGTGGAATCCTACCTGAAACCATACAAGGGCAAGCTGAAAACACTTGAGGATGTTTACATGGCCATCCTCTGGCCTGCGGCAATTGGCAAACCGTTAGATCATGTCCTGTTCAGGAAAGATGATCCAAAAGCTCCGAAAAGATACATACAGAACAAGGGGCTTGATTTCAATATGGATGGAGTTGTGACAAAGGCGAAGGCTGCAGAAAAGGTAAGGAAAAAGTTGGAAAAAGGGCTTATGTCTGAATGCCGCCTATAAACAAAAACCCCGGAAGCCTTTTTAAAGGTTCCGGGGTTTTGTTATTTTATTCTTCTGGCTCATGTTTGAAATGGCGGTTTTGAATGCAGCTAAAATGTTGGGTTATTTGCATAGGGCGCAATTAACCCAACCACGCAGCTTATTCTCACAAG
The DNA here is from genome assembly GCF_000426225.1 of Desulforegula conservatrix Mb1Pa. NCBI lineage: Bacteria > Pseudomonadati > Thermodesulfobacteriota > Desulfobacteria > Desulfobacterales > Desulforegulaceae > Desulforegula > Desulforegula conservatrix. The sequence goes on along the minus strand of NZ_AUEY01000071.1, from coordinate 6,965 downwards.
GCCAAGAGAAGTTCCGCATTCTTTATTTGAATCATAAAGACTCTCAACAGAATCAAAAATATTCCCGGGATTGCCAGAAATAATCTTCCACCTCTGCGCCCAACCGTCTTTTTCAGGATGGATTACATCACCAATCTGAAGAGCTTCATATTTTATATTGTAGCTTTCAGGCCTGCTGTCGCTACTGGCGCTTCTTATTACGGCTTTGATCCATTGATATTTTTTAAACTGCCTGTCACCATCAAGATACCTGTATCTTACAGGGTAAAGACGAATCTGTTTCTTTGAGTTTTTTTAAATACCAGTTGTACAAACAGTTTCAATGTGCCTTGTACTGTATTCAGGATAGGTCTTTACAGTTATGAGAATTTCTTTTTTCCCCATTCGTTCATGGCAAGCTCTGTTATAATTGAAAATTATAAGAACAGAATAAATAAGTATACTGTCCCCGGAATTCTAAGTTTCAGGTTTTGGAGATCCATTCAGAAAAACGGCTTTGGATAAAAGAATTCACATAGTTGCGTTTAAGGCAACAAATACTTATTTTAAGAGTAAATAAAAATATATATTATTCACTTAAACATCTCGAATCATTTGCATGCCCCAGCAAAATAACGGCTGGTAATCGCTGGTGGAGGTAAAGGTTGCCAGCAAAAAAGGAGGTTTATATGTGGAAGACCATAATGAACCCGTCTGAGGTGCAGAATGCTTAGACTTTTAACTCTAATTGTAATTAATTTTATTACTTTTATTGTTAATAGATTTAAACCTTCTAAAACAACAAAAAGGACTCGAGTCAAGTTTCAAGCTTGTATAAGAAAAATTTTTGTTGTGAGCCTGACGATCACCTTTTTCTAGTCTCAGAATAATTCTGAGGCGTAGTCCCAGTATTTATACTGGGGCTTTTTATATTTTAGTAATTCTGGGGGACACCATACTTAATTGCTATCTTGCCTCACTAATTAAGTATGGTGTCTCCAGAATTTTTAAAAGATTGATCGAGCAATTTTTCTATTGAATTAGATATTACTTCAGGTGAAAATTTACTCATTTCAATTTCATTAATACTAGTGAATGAGCAATTTGAAATATAACCATCACAGGACACCCATATTGAGGTTTTATCATCTGGGCAATTATCACAGCCATCATAACAAAAAAACTTTATCAACTTAACTCGTACTCCGTTTTTTGCATAGAGCACGGATTCCCTTTTTTCTGTTTGAGAACATTTTTCAAAACCAATAGTTTTCATATTAACATCAAAGACATCAAGATCAGTTTTGTACTTATCATAATCAAAAAAGTTTCTATTTATATCATTAATGCTAAGTTCCAAAAACCTGATTTCTACATTATGAAAACTTCCATATTCATTTATTATGGCACTTATGTTTTCAGTTGTGTTAGTTACCCCTTCTACCAAAACACAATTTAATTTCGTTGAAAAATTATTTTGTATCAATAATTCTATAGACTGTTTAACTTTATCAATAATCGTCCCATCACGGTTTATCAATCCAAATATCTCTTGGTTGGTTGAAGGTAAAGAGATTGCTACATCCAGATCTTTATACTTTAGCAACTTCTTTAACTTTTCTGTCATAGTACCATTGGTGACGATTGATACAAGTTGGTTTGCTTTCTTTGTTTTATAAATAGAGTCTATTATGTTTTCAATATCTGTTGAGCATAATGGCTCACCACCTGTAATTTTGATTCGGTCAATATCAAAGAATAAGTTCAACTTTCCTATTATATTTTTTATATTTGCTGAGTTCAAATGATTATATAAAGATTTATGCCCTTCAGCACAGCAATAAAAACAACTTAAATTGCATTCATTAGTTGAAAGTAGCCGAACTGTTTTGATTTTATGTTTATTGCTCATCTATAGAGACTCCTTTGCTCAATGCTAATTCAGTATATATAAAGTCAATAGTAATTAATAATGAAATCAAAACAAGTGCCAGTATATACGCATCAGGTTTTTGCGCATACAATCCAAAAAAACTTACTAAACCGCCAATACCCAACAAACTTCCGATTATTTTTTTCGCTTTGAAATAAAAATTTAGTTTTCTGTAAACGGATTCATCATATTTGGTTTTTCTTATCACAACATGCTCATCATCTTGAATGATTCGTTTCTCAATATCTATATAAGACTCTAATTCAGACTCCTTTGTAATAGGGAGTAAATAAGTTTTCTCAAGAGAAAAACGACCGTCATATGGGGTCATTTTCCCGTAAATTTCATGAATTTCTAGTTGAACAAGTTTTTGTTTAGGATAAATTTTCAGAGGTACAGGGGAATTGTTAATAACCTGTAATGAGATAATAGAATTCATGCCAAATCCAAATTTTGTCATTGTGCAATGCACAGACAAACCCAACCTAGAGTATATGCTTCTACCGCTGACATATCCGTAATATCTAGGTGATTTCATGTTTATTCTTTCTAATGTTGGAAGGAATATGATCTCCTGTGGTTTTAGGATGTATCCCATAGAATTAAAATTGTGCTTTACAAACAATTCATTAGCGAAATTATTAGTTATGCTCAGTGTATTTATATATTTAAAGTCATCTCTTATTTTAAAAAAATATTCGCCTAATCTTAAATCAATTGAGTCACTTCCGACTTGATGATCTTTATTAAAAGGATAATCCTCATTTGTTGAGCTAATCTCAATAACCCCTGTCTCTAAAAGTTCTATTATGTTGTGTCTGCTTTGCATTCAATATCTCCAGAAAACATGCTTTTAAATGGATCAATATAACTATGAATTTAACGGGAATCTATGCCGCGCCGAAGCTGCACTGGGTCAAGCGACCACTTTGATTTCGTCGGAATGATCAAATCGCTATGTTCCCTTATGAAAAATTATCAAGGTTTCATTTCCCATGTGTCAATCGGGAGATTGAAATGATTAATAGTTGAATTTAAACGTAAAAAATATTTATAATCTTCCTGTTCTTCAAGAGTCACCGACCACCGGCAAAGCCGGTGGCATGGAATTCTGAACCGCTCAAAGCGGTAAAAAATGGGGATCACCTAAAGGTGATTAATCAAACAGTCTTAATTGTTCAATTCTGCGGTCCTCGTGTTCTTGTTTTCTAATATAATCTCGAACCGCCAGCTCATCTTTGCCAACTGTCGATACATAATAGCCTCTTGCCCAAAAATTCTGACCGGTAAAATTCTTTTTCCGGCCACCATAATTCCTTGCAATGCTTATTGCACTCTTCCCCTTTATAAAGCCTACTAATAAGCATATGAACATGATCTGACATCAAGTGGCCTTCCAATATTGCACATTCTTTTTGCCTGGCCAAATCTCGAAATACATCTCCCAAATATTTCCTCAATTCTACATAAATAGTCTTTTTTCTATACTTTGGAATCCATACTACATGATACTTGCATTCCCAGGTACTATGGCTTAGGCTTTGTCTCTCGCTCATTGAAGTCTCCTTTAACTTGAACTTTAGGCGGTTCAGTTATTGGAGACTTCTTCTTATTCCAGGATCTGTCAAACTCTGTGAGTCCACCGGCAGAGCCGGGGGTTTACTTATGATTAATTAAAACAACACCAGCTCGCTTGCCAGTCTGGAGGGAGTAGTAGAGACTCTGGCCTATTGCCTCAGCCCATTTTTTGCCGAAATCAAATTCAACCGCGTTCACATCAGTAATGCAGTCGCAACGTGTTCTATCAGGTAAAACAACCTCTGATTTTCCTTTTTGTTCATCACACCACTTATTCTGATACCATTTTTCAGGATGTAAATGTCCAGCAAGGGCCGCAGAGGAGATAAAAATAGTACTAACAAGCAAGACCAATATTTTAGTATTCATTAATAAGTTCACCCTTAGAATCGTTATCAATATCTTATTTTGACTATATTTCTCAGCATATATAATGCTGTTTGTCCATCGTTTTTTTACTTTTGGTTAATATCCATTAGATGCAGTAACTATAATAAAGCCCGTAGTTTTAGGGGGTGCGGGTGTAGATGGCGTCGAAGGAAAGCGGCTGGCCGGAATCTGTGTTAATGCTTATTATCTGGCGGCAGTGGTATTGGTTTTGGAGATGTGGGGGCACGATTCTTAATTTAAAAAGAGGTTAACATAAAATTAACTATGGATGTCTCCAGAACTATAGGGTGTGCAAATTGAGTGAAAAACTTATATTCTGGAGTTCTGGGGACACCATACCTAATTGATGAATTAGCAGAATAATTAAGTAAGGTGTCACCGGAACTAAGCATATGAGATGAAGCTTAAGATACCGCTAAATCAAAATTATACGCCAGAGTTTACGCCGTCTGTGTTAGTTTAGGTGAGGTGTTTTTTCTTCTTGACAATAGTTATCATGGAAGGTTCCCGGAATTATTATATGCTTTTAACTTCAAAATGCGCAAAAGAATTTTCAAATGCTGTCACTCTAGTTAACAATGAAACTACAACAAAGTGACCGTAGAACTCATGAATGACTGTTATAGAAGAAGTTAAGTCATCTGACTTAATAGCCTCTAAAAAGTCAGCTCCAATAATTTTAACTTTATAGACGTCTTCACTGTAACCATTTTTGCTTTTTGTTTTAAATTCCAGAATATCAGCAATGGAACTGTTGCCAAGAAAATTTTCTGCCCAGAACATTTTTGTCCTTGTGGCCTCATCATGAATACTTCCATCTTCATTGCGTTCATCAAGGTTCATGTATAGATGACTAAGAAAATAATTCTCAGGATTAATTTTTTTTTTAGTTTTATTGTATAGAATCCCATGGGTAAGACAATTAAAAAAAGAATCTAATCTTTCCCTATCGACCTTAAACCTATATCCGTATCTTTCCTTGGTTAAATTGCTAAATACTTTTTTGAACAGGGCCTCATTGTTATGCATTAACTGAGGTTTAACTCTTGTTTCAAAGACTTCAACTGCATCATCTTTTTTCTCGACAATACAATTTGTACATATATTGATGAGAGCATATAAATCATTTTTTGTTTTTTCGTTGTTATGGAGCTTACATGATTTTACAGTCATTAAATTAGTTTTTTTTGAATCGGGAAAAAATGATTTAGGTGGAATATGTTCTTTTGAATTTGCATGACTCTCACAACCTGGATAATAACATTTCGCCATTAAAACCTCTCTAAATGTAGCTATAATCTTTCCTAACTGTAACATAAGGGGGTTCTGGGTTTATCTCGTGTTTAAGCAAATAAAATGGCACCACAAAATTCCAACCAAACCTAAGCCGCTATCAAGAAATAAATCGAATCCTTACAAGGCATAAAAAAGCTAACGAAAGAACTGACCCCCAAAAATATATACTTCTATATTTATGAGAAATGATACAATAATAAATAATTCCCAAAGGTACTGAAAATTCAAAACCAATATTTCCGATTAAAAGAATAATTAACGAAGCTGGGGCATAAAATATACTGCTATAATTTTCCGTGTTCTTAGTATTTTCTGGAATTAGTGACTTTGAAGTTAAGTGAACCCCTAAACAGAATAAATTTGGTGCAACAGCAAATTTGATTAGCGAATGAAGATCCTTGTAAGAGTTGCCGTTAATCTTGCAAAAAAGAAAAAAAACTCCTATTATAAACAAGAAAAAAGAACAAAAGAACGCAATGCCTGGTTTTGTCAAAAAGTTATCAATATGCTTTTTTTCATTTGAATCTTCAGACGCTTGAATAATTATATTGTTTTCTGCATAATAAACAGAAGTAGATAAACCAAAAAAAGAAGAAATCATCGACGATATTGATGCAATTCTAAAGGATTTGTCAAATATTTCAGAGTAATCGTCTTTGAAGTGTTTCTTCAGCATATCATACGGACTACCTGGGATATCTATTATAAAAATAAAGCATATTATACCAGATAGCGCCACTATTAATAGAAATATATCTAATGGTTTGATATTTTGACCCAAATGAGTCGAAAGAGTTAATACTGAAAAAAGATTTGTAATATTATGTAAAAAAAAATCATTGCTAACTTCTAAAGGAAATGAGATTGATCCCGCTTTGCATAAAATGATGAATATAAGTAATGGAGAAGCTATTCTTGTTAATCTCGTATAGAATAGAGTGAAACTTATTGGTAATTTAGAGTTTTTTGTTGTAGTACTCTCACTTATAATCTCAAATAAAATCAAAATAAACGTAAAAACAACAAATATCAAAATTGGAGTAAAGTTGATACCAGGCTTGTTAGGTTCAATAAAGTATTCAAGCCGTGTGATATTTGAAACAACAGGAGGGGCTTGAACCTGACATAATGCAACACTAGCCAATAGTGTTCCTATACCTGCTTTTACTCCAATTTTTATTGGTTCTGGCAACTTATCTAAAAATTTTTGGCGATATGAAATATTTTCACTAACTGATTTCGATAAAAAATAAGCTATAATGCTTGCAATTACTGTCGCACTAACTAAAACAATGGGTTCCTTACCTTGAGCATATGCATGCGCCAATAATGTCGCAACACCAACACCTGGAGCAAGTATAAAGCTAACTTTTAGCGACGCAGCACTAGCACAAGTGCTTATTGCCATAACAATAAAAACAATAGCAGTGAGGACTTGAAATTCATAGCCTAATGGTTTTGACAAGAATGCTGCAATAGTAAATGGGGCATATAAAACAATCTGATTACCACTCTGCTTCAGCCATAGAAAGCATGGTTGATGGCATGGGTGGAGTCCTAAGAGCAACATAAATCAGTCTGTGAATCATGGACGGCAGATCATATCGGCGATTGAATCTGTACTGAAATTCTGCCAGGTACCGCGGAACATGCTTGCGATTAATTGCATGATAAGTACCTTTGAGCGCATTTTTTAAGTTACCAAGTATTATATTGACCCATTTGAAGGATGGATGCTCTACAGCTGCTTTACCACCTCCAGTAACATGGGGTTCGTGCTGGAAACCAG
>NZ_AUEY01000070.1 GCF_000426225.1 Desulforegula conservatrix Mb1Pa | reverse complement strand
CAGAATTTTTTGGCAAGAGGCTATGATGTATCGACAGTTGGCAAAGATGAGCTGTCGGTTCGAGAGTATATTAAAAAACAGGAACACGAGGACCGCAGAATTGAACAGTTAAGACTGTTTGATTAATCACCTTTAGGTGATCCCCATTTTTTACCGCTTTGAGCGGTTCAGAATCCCATGCCACCGGCTTTGCCGGTGGTCGGTGACTGTTCCACCGGCAAAGACATTGCCAAAAAAGCAAAAGAATCCATTCCCAAAAAAGTAAAAACAAAGCGTTGCGCGAGATGCAAGAAGTGGTTTCCGCTTGAAGTGTATCGACGTGACGATGCTTCCATCAGTATCAGTTATTTTTCCAGATGCCCTGCTTGCCGGGCAAAATATTACGCAGAGAATAAAGAACTGAAAGATATCGAGCGAGAGGTCAACCTATGAAAAGTCAGGAGATTGATTTCTGGGAAGATGAAGAAAAGAGGTGGGCTCAACTTGGTACAGCCAAGAGAGTTGATCATGATTATGCCGATAGCTCAATGGTAGAGCCTCGATCTCCAAAACCTATGGCTGCGGGTTCGAACCCTGCATCCGCTTCCAAGGAGTAATAAAACATGTGGCCACATGGTTATTATGCTTGCCTCGAAATTTTCGATTTACTTGTTTCAAACAAACATAGTTTTCGACCGCCAGAGGTGAAGGAGGTGGGACATGAAAGGTTGATTAAAAATATTGGAAGCTTGAGACACCGGGCAAAAATTCCCGGCTACACTCGCACAAGAAATGGATTTAGGCTGGCTATTTGATGCGCGGGTAGATCCCGCAATCAACTAATCAGCTTTGAAATGTTTGAATGGACGCTGTGGATCATAGAATAGAAATTGGATCATGCCTCAAACATACAAGGAGGGGATTATGTTCTTCATAGTCAAGGGTTAAGCACTCTTTTAAATCAGCTGTTTTATTTAGATATACATTCCCAGATCCATTGCGGGTTTGGGAATTTAAAAAAAGGACACCGGCATGGAACAGATAAAAGGATTATCCCTTGAAACACTCGGAGGCGGGGCAGCTGTTGAGCGATTCAACCGAGAGCTTGCAATGGTTGCAGCAAACATACTTGACCCGAACACGCCAGACAAGAAAGCAAGAAAAGCAACTCTGGAATTAACCGTGAAGCCTGTAAGCAGGAATCACGCAGTAATAGAAATTTCAACCAAGTCCACACTCGCAAATCCGACACCATACTCCACACAGATATTCATAGACAGAGATATCGACGGGGAGCTTGCTGGAGTTGAAAGAGATCCGAACCAGGTGGAGTTGCCATTCAAAACTCCTGTGACAGAAGTAGCATCAAACCTTATTGCAATCGGAGACAGAAAATAAATGACATTATCAGCAGACGCAATTCGTGAAATAGTCAGTATACAAAGGCCAGAGAGAATAGATATCGATGGAAGGCCTTATGTCATCAAGGGATATGACCCTGCCCTGGAGTCAGTTGCAGAAACCATTGAATGCCATACACTGTCAGGGATAACTGATTATGTGAAAACCAACATCGATAAGGCAGAACATAGCGACCTTATGATTCATGTGGTGAGTCATGATGAAGTTGACCTCCTGGGCGCACTGACTACTCTTTTCAGGCAGCGAGAAAAACCGATAGAATCTAAGGCAATCACTCATTCCTTCAAGTTTGGTGGTTGGTATCAACTCGATGAATTCATAATTGCCATTAACAGCGCATTTGAGCCAACAGAAGATCTTCTATATCTTCAGAAGCTTCTTGGATCAGTAACGCAGGGATCAGCCAAGAGCATATCGGATAACGGGGTCACCCAAAGCCTGAACGTTAAATCTGGCGTTAGTTTCGTGGATACCACCACTGTCAAAAACCCGCTTGTCCTTCAACCATACAGAACCTTCCTCGAGGTTGCCCAGCCTGCTTCAAAATTTTTATTCCGTCTCAATAAAAACAAGTCTGAAGAAGGTCTTCCTCTCTGTTCTCTTATCGAAGCGGACGGTGGAGCATGGAAGCTGGAAGCTATCAGCAAGATAAAGGGTTATTTCAAGAACAACCTCCCTGAGATCGCCGTGGTCGCATAATTCTAATATCTGGGAACGCTGCATTCAGAAATGGCGTTTCCAGATAAAACTATCTGCGAGAGGCCTCATTGCGGGGAGACGAATATGGGAATAAGTCTTAAGCACCATCAAAGGATATGCGTTCATGAAGGGTAGGGCAGCGGTAAAAGAAAAATATATGACCATTCATATGATTCTTGGGAATCCTAACAAGGGTATCCCCGCTGTCATACCTGTAAGCAGGCGCAAATGGTTAAAAGGCGTTGAGAGTGGCATTTACCCCAAGCCGGTGCGAGTGTCGAGCCGTTCGCTGGCATGGAAAGCAAAAGACATAGAGCGGCTGGTGAAAGAGCTGGAAGATGGTCACGATAAAAAAGAAACCCCTCTGCCCGGACAGACAGAGGGGACAAAACAAATAAAACAAACTTAAGTAAGGATATTAACATGTTGGCTGAAAAAATCAATGAAAATCAACACCAGGGCGCTAAGGTGATAAAAATGCCCGATAGAGGTAACAGGTCATTTATCGACAATGAGTTTTTTGAGGCGGTTGCCAAGCATAGGATACCCGGCGAGCAGATGCAGGTTCTTTCAGCTATTGTCAGAAAAACTTGGTGCTGGAGCAAGGATTCAGACAGGATCGCAGTATCACAAATAGTTGAGATTACAGGATTAAAGAAACAAAATGTATTCAGATCGATACAGGCATTAATAACAAAAAACATCATAAGTGTAATCAAAAATGATGACAAAGCGGCACATATTATTGAAATAAATAGAGATTTTGGTTCTTGGGTTGCGTCATCAAAAAAGATTACGTCATCAAAAGTGATTCAAGGCGTAATCAAAAATGATGACAAAACGTCATCAAAAGTGATGGACACAAAAGACAATAAAGACACTTTAACAAAAGACATTAAAAACTCTTATTGTTCGGATTTTGAAAATCCGAACGATACTCCTCCCCCTGACCCAGAATTAAAGCCTGAAAAAAAGACAAAGATTTATAGCTTTTCTGAAAAGCATCTTCTTCTTGCCGATCTCCTGCATGATGAGATTTTGAAAAACAAGCCTGATTTTAAATTCCCCGGCAACTATCGCAACGAATGGTCAGACACAGCAAGGCTTATGACCGACCGTGACAAGCGTGAGCCTGAAGACATTAAGGCCATTATCCTCTGGAGCCAGTCAGACGAGTTCTGGAAATCGAATATCTTGTCTATGTCGAAACTCCGCATCCAGTTTGACAAACTACAGATGCAGCAAAAAAAACAGCCCATGAATGGCAAGAAATCATCATGCCCGATGACAAACTATGTGACGCCCAAAGACCTCGCCGCAGAAGCTGCAAAGTACGCAAATACATTACCTGACCCGGAGGACTGGCTGAAATGAAAAAAGAAACCAAGTATTGTGAAAGACATGGTGATTATGTGGCCGAAGTCTTGCCCTTTGGAAACATGTGGAGTCTTTGCCCAATCTGCGCTGAAGAAAGGCAGCTGAAGCTTGATCTTGACCTATCCGCCGAGGCAGCTTTCCGGAGGAACAAAAAGATATCAGAAAACCTTCAGTTCTCCGGAATTCCCAAAAAGTACGCTAACGCAAGCATTTCAGGCTACGAGGTCACAACGGCAGAGCAGCAAAGGGCGGTTAGATATTCAATGCGGTATGTTGAGGCTTTTGAAGGGATCAAGGACGAAGGGGTTTCGATGGTATTTTTTGGATCTCCCGGTACCGGGAAAACTCATCTCGCCTGTGCAATAGCGCTTGAGGTAATCCGGAAAGGTTTTGAAGCAAAATATATCACTGCTTTCGATCTGCTCAACGAAATAAGCGACACTTTCAGGACAAGTGAATTAACGAGCAATGTAGTTAAGAAATACACCGAATCTGGCCTCCTTGTGCTTGATGAGGTGGGGATTCAGTACGGCAAAGACCATGATTCTATATGGCTCTACAAAGTGATCAATACCCGTTACGTCAATGATAGGCCAACAATTGTTATTTCAAACCTGGATGATCAAGCATTGGAAAAGTTTCTTGGATCTCCAACGTATGACAGGCTCCAGGAAGGCAAAGGCGCGGCAATTCCTTTTTTCTGGGAGTCCCGAAGGAGAAAACAGAATCTTAAGATGGTGGGGTAATATGGCCTGGAAATTACTCCCCATAAACGGCTGCATGCAATGCACTCGGCGAAGGCTTTATAATATCCATGTGCCGCTTTGTACACATCCGATCATTACGGCAGAGGAATCACCAAATAAAGGTCGACCTATAACGGTAAAGACTGGGTTTGAGGCATGGTGCCCATTGAAAACTTACGAGAAGGAGTCTGTGTCATGAGACATCTCGATCTTTTCAGCGGGATAGGCGGTTTCGCTCTGGCTGCTTCATGGGCCTGGCCAGATCATAAAATTGTTTCATTCTGTGAAATAGACCCGTTCTGCCAAAAGGTTCTTAAAAAGCATTGGCCTGATGTTCCGGTGCACACAGACATCAAGACCTTGAAAGGGGATAGTTTTGGAAGCGTTGACCTTATTTCGGGAGGATTCCCTTGCCAGCCATACAGTGTTGCCGGGAAGCAAAGAGGCTCAGAAGATGACCGTGCGCTCTGGCCAGAAATGCTGCGTATTATCAAAGAAGCAAAGCCCCGTTGGGTTATTGGCGAAAATGTTGCTGGTCTCATCAAAATGGAACTCGACCAAGTGCTTTCTGACCTGGAAAGCATCGGATACGAAACACAGGCGTTTGTTATTCCGGCTTGTGCCGTCAACGCCCCGCACAGAAGAGATAGGGTCTGGATTATTGGCCACTCCGACTGCAACCGCAAATCAGATGGCCCCTTCAATGCAAAAAAAATGGCCGTCGTGCAGAGCATTGTTACCAACTCCCCGATGTGCAGATGGGATGAGCGGGCCTCTACGATCTCCGGAGAGGATAAAAAAACCAAGGGGAAGATTAGAGGATGTAATTGCCATGCAGATAATGCCAACCCCAACAGCTCAAGATTCGAAAAATTCAACACTCCCACCATCGCAGAAAGACAGGGACTCAGTACCAGGTTTTCTGTTGACGCATGGACAAACTGGCCGACTCAATCCCCCGTTTGTGGAAGAGATGATGGGATATCCAACAGGGTGGACAGACTTAAATCATTAGGCAATGCAATAGTTCCACAGGTTGCGGTGCAGATAATGCAGGCAATAAAAGATATGGAGACGGCGTGAAAGAATATCAGAGATACGAATACTGCAATGCTGTGAAATGTCCCAGGCTCGAAGATATCAAGGATGGAGTAAAGGCATATTGCGAGGAACTTTGCGGAGCCTACAAGTTCCATAAATATCTCCAGGATCAGGGGTACAAAATCATAAAGGACGGTGAATAATGGCTGGTGTCAATAAGGTAATCATCATGGGCAATCTTGGTCGTGATCCTGAGCTTTCATATACTCAAGGCGGCATGGCTGTGTGCAAATTCTCCATTGCCACATCAAAAAGAAAAAAAGACGGCACGGACGTGACTTCCTGGCACAGATGTACCGCATTTGGCAGGACGGCGGAAGTTATCACTCAGTATGTCGGCAAAGGCAGTCAGCTTTATGTCGAAGGGGAACTTTCGTATGGACAATATGAAAAAGACGGAATAGTCCGCTATACCACAGACATCTATGTAAACGAGTTCGCATTTGTGGGAGCAGCCAAAGGTGGTCAGCAAAACCATGACAACCAGATGGGCCAGCCTCCTCAACAGAATTTCCAACCACAACATCAGTACCAGCAGCAACAGTATCCACCACAACAGCAGTTTTCTATGACCGATAACCCTGGATTTCCAACAGATCAGTATCTACCACCCAAGGATGATGACATTCCGTTCTGATGCTGTAATGCACGGCTGATTCATGTCCTGTGACCTGACTCAGCCGTATTTATAATCTGGAGATAAAAAATGAACACAACTCTTGCAGAACAAGTAATCATCCTTTTCGGATGGGAATACCAGATAGACAGGCTTGTAGAGGAATGCCTGGAAGCGGGGGCAGCAGGTTTGAGGCTTCTTGGATCTAAGCTCCCACAATGGCATAGAGAAAAAGACCATGAAGAAAAGCTCATAAAAGAAATAGCGGATGTATTGGTGGTGCTGGATCAATTTGAGACACGGTATGCCTTGGACTGCGGAGATTTACCAGCAAGTATTATTACCCGTGATTTATGGGTTCGTGAATTTTGCACCCAGTGTTCCTTCACCGCATCTTTTATGCAGTTATATCACGATGAACTCAAAAATACTGAAACAGTCTCTGGAAAGATCATTGGTATGGCAATAGGGAGAGCATCCGATGTCAAGACGTTGTTGAACGAAGTGGGCAGATTTTTTCCTGAAGAAGAAATCAACAAAGCCAAACATGCCAAGGAAAACAGATTGAAAAACATCCTTCACGATTACATTAAAGAGACCGCATGAGGACTCATATGATTATGGCTATTGATCCAGGAACGGCACAGTCAGCATATGTCCTTTGGGATGGTCAGAATAAACCTGAAGAGTTTGGTTTGATTACTAATGACGATATTCTGAGTGTCATTAGAGACAGAAGTCTCAACCAGGTTGTGATTGAAGAAATCAGAAGTTATGGCATGCCGGTTGGTGTTGAAGTTTTTGACACGGTTTTCTGGTCGGGCAGATTCGCACAAGAGGCTGAACTCCGCTGTATTTCATGGGGAAGAATTCCAAGACAGGAAATCAAAACGCATCTTTGCAATTCTTCCAAGGCTAAAGATTCGAATGTCATCCAGAGCCTGATTGACCGATTTGCTTATAATGTTCCGGGAAAAGGTAAAGGGACTAAAAAAGAACCCGGCTTTTTCTTTGGCTTCAAGAAGGATATCTGGCAGGCGTTTGCGGTGGCGGTCGCGTGGAAGGATATTAAGGGGGCGTGATGATTTGTAGGAAATATGGAATTGGTAGAGTAGAGAGAATAGAAAGACTCGTGTCGAAATGTTCGGCTTGCGGTCAGGAATATGTGGGGGATGATGAGCAGTAAGCTCGTAGTTCAATATGACGCTTTAAAGCGTGAAGCTGTCTGTCCTGTCTGCGGAAAGACCGGACGGACAGTCAAAACTTGTCCTATTGAAAACAACTCCAGGCACAGGCTCCATAGATGCTTATCATGTGATGCTAAATTCTGGAGTGTTCAGGATTGATTTAGATAAATAGCCCTTCCCATATAAGGGCTATCTCTTCAACCGCCCGTCGTTAGCCCAACTCCCCAAAGTCAAGTGTTTTGTGCCTTTTCGGTCTACCCATAGACCGAAATATGTATACTCAATATCCATCATCTGCCTACCATACCCACATCATTCACAGTAAATCAGGGGGATCACTATGCTATGTCGGGGATGCGGACAGTTCAAAACACAAGTCATGAGAACAACTGACTATGGTGTTGTTATCTTGAGGTACAGAATCTGTTCCTCATGTGGCCGAGTCTTCCAGACAGCAGAAGAAGAGTATGGTGCCTTGGAATCCACAATCTCCCTGTGCAGGTTGAAAGCGATCTCAAAGCAGCATGTAAAAGAAGTCCGTGACGCTATTCGTGTGAGAACTACCAGCTTGGAGGGAGTTACGGCATGATAGAATTCATTTCAAATCCATTCATAATAACTTTTGCAGTAATTTCCATCGTACAGCTTGCTTTGGCACTAAGAACGTTACACTTCATGAAGATGGGCATAGGTGCGCTCAAGGGGCATAAGGCAATACTCCTTTTTATGTCAGGGGGAATTCTTTTCCTGGTAGTCTTTATCATAATACTTCTATGCGCCGTACCCGCGCTTTTTGCTGATTTTCTGGAGCGAGATGAGCAAGAAAATTCCTAACAGGGATGAAGATCTCAGCATCGATTATGCAGCAGAAATCGCGTTGTATGCAAAGTTGCTAAAAAAAGGTGCAAAGTTTACCCAGCCTGAATTCTGTGAGGGCAGGAATATCAGCTATCATGTATTCCGTCGCAGGATGAATGAGTTCAGAAAAGACGGTAACGCTCCCATTGAAAAGCTGACTGCTGGCAAATCAGATTCAGGAAAGCCCAAAAAATCACGCAAAAAAGCCTCTGGTGCGCAAAAAGTGATTCCTGATTTTGCGCCAAAAGATACGCAAGATATTGAGCAAAAAAAAACTTCTCAGCCTTTGCCAAAAGCCAAAGCAACTACAAAAAAATGTGCTCCCAAAAGCACTGAAGATGCGCAACTTTCTGCGCAAGATGATGCGCCAGAATGCAGCGATGAAACTGACTGGGAGAGTTTCCCAGCATTTCAGGCAGCCTCAATAAGTAACTTCAATGTTTTTGACGAGAACAAAAAGTTACTCCAGAGCTGCGTAGAAGTTCTTGCTGCTATCGTTACAAAAATTAAGGCAGGAGCATTGCGCATTACCAAGGTCAGTGATGTGAAATCAGTCACTGGAGCAATTAGAGATGTGCAGGCCACACTTGAGAAATTGACGCCTGATTATTCCAGAATAGGCATGCAGCAGGAAGTGGGTCTTATATTCGATAAGCTCATGAAAGAAGAAATAGATGTTGTTGAAGCTGCGCTGACAATTGAAAAAACAGGTATGCCGTTGCCTGATTCAATCAAGATCCTTCTTGCCAAGGCTGAGGCTGTTGAAAAAGAACCTGAATATGAAACCATCACAGAAGAACAGATCAATAAGAAGCGCCAAGAAAACTTGGCAAGGATTAAGGCTGAATATAATAACGGCCCAGCCAAAATTTTTGCAATTCAAAGGCTGAAAGAAGAGCTTAGGGCTTCCGGTTCATTCAATGTGGAGGCTGATGAAGCGAAAAAGGCGTAAGCGTAACTTGCTTGAAACTCCTCATTACCTGGAGTTTTGTGCCAGGTATCAGGATAATCTGCTCGATTACATGCTGGATAACTCTTCTGAAAAAGGAATTACGCTTCAGCAATTTTCGCTTGCAGAGGCTATATCTAAACCAGGATGCCGCGTATCTGTTGCGTCGGGCCATGGCACTGGTAAGTCATTTACGCTGGCAACTGTCTGTGATTGGCATCTCCGAGTATATCCACGGTCAAACGCACTTCTTACAGCGACAAATATTAAACAGGTGACAAGCGTCGTATGGAAAGAGCTTGATGGAAGCATTGATAGGGTGGAGAGAAACTATCCTTTTCTGCGAGGATATTTCATAAAACAGGCTCAATCATATTATCAGGCCGACTATAAAGACTCTTGGTATGTGTTGCCTAAAACTGCCAGTAAGTCGGCTCCAGAAAACCTGGCAGGCCAGCATAATGATAACTATCTTTGCATTGTAGATGAAGCCTCGGCTGTTGATGATACTATTCATGGAGTTTTGCGAGGCGCTCTCACTAATAAGAATAATAGATATGTAATGGTATCACAGCCTACCAGATCTTCTGGCCATTTCTACGATTCTCATCATGAGCTGAAGGAGAGTATATATAAGGCTTTTAATTTCAATTCAGAAGAAAGTCCTTTGGTCGATGTGGAAACTATCAGGGAAAAGCTTATTGAGTATGGAGGCCACCATAGCCCTGAATATCAGATCAAGGTTTTAGGAGTTTTTCCAGATAATCTTGCAGGGTATCTTATCCCCAGGCACTGGTGTGAACAATCTCAGCATCTGGTCATCCTGCATGAAGAAGCTTGGGGCTATGTTATGACCATTGACGTTGCTGAAGGCGTTTTCAGGGATTCGTCTGTTTATAATATCTGGAAAGTATCCGGGTTTGGTGATTCCAGAAAAGTAGAATGGATCTCAGGATTTAGCAGCAAAACCATGAACGAAAAAGAATTTGCCCGACATGCTTACAACGAGGCTCAGAAATATCAGGATATAACTATAGCAGTTGATGCTGATGGCCCAGGACGAACTGTTATTCTTGAAATGGAAGAGCTTGGGCAGACGGTTGAGTATATAAAATGGGGCTTGCCGTGTCATTCCAAGGCGGATCAGAAGCGTTATAAAAATCAAAGAGCCTATGCTTCAGTAAAGGCGCGTGAGGCTATTTTTGACGGTCGCATGAGATTGCAGCCTGGTCAGACTATTCTGGATCAGGCATCGAGGATTCCATACAAATTGAACGACCGTGGGCAGTATGAAATCATGAGCAAGGATCAGATGCGTTCTCAGGGTATCAAATCGCCAGATGAATTTGATACCGCCTGCTTTACTTTCCTGTGCGATTATACTCCGCTTGAAAGCTCTAAATCTGAGGAAACGAATAAATATCTTCAGTGGGCGCGTGAGGCTCTTGAGGGTAAAGCTTCTTGAGTCTTCTTGGTTATCTTCTTCTTTTTGGGAAGCTGATGATTCCCGACCCTATCTTTTAGGATCCCCGAACATCTGAAGGTAACAATCTTTCTTTCTGCAATAAGCATACTTTCACCGGTTGCTGGGTTTCTTCCTGTCCTGGTTCCCTTCTCATTCACGCAAAATCTCCCGAATCCTGAAACCATAACATCTTCGCCAGCCGTAAGAGTACGTTTGATGATTTCAAGAAGGGTCTCGGTTACCAGGATAGATTTTTCTTTTGTGAATCCTGCCGTTGCAATGTTTTCAATCATATCAGTCTTTTTAAGCGCCAAGCTGTCCTCCATATCAAAATTTTAGAAAGGGTCTTTTTTAATCTGATTTTAGTTTTTTGTACAGAGCGCATTTTTTAACAAATTTTTAAATCTTTTGTTAAGAATGATATATTTATTATTGATTTCCCAAAAAAAGTTTGTATGGTTTTTATGCAAAAATGATTTTTCATAGGTAATAGTAAAAAAAGGTAATAGATGGAAAATATTCCGCTTATTAACACTGATAGGGCATAAAAAGGTGATTAATAGATTATGAAATTATTTTCACTTCTATCGCCCACATGGGCAATTGCGGACTTCGTAAAGAAGAAATATGATAGAACAACTGTAATAGAGGTGCTTAACTCTTTCTATCTGTACCTATCAGTAGTGAGCGTAGTAGGTGTTCTTGTGTTTCAAAAATATTGGGCGTCACAAGAGAATACAAGTATTAGCAATGCACTTTCCTATGCTGTTGTTTATATCTGGTCATATTTGTTACTTTCTAGATGCCATGAAATATTTTGGGCATTTTTGCGAGACGCATTCGACAAATTAGGTGATCCTGAAGATAAAAAGAGCAGGTTGGGCCCTAAAGATCGAGTAAGACTCGCTTTAAAAAGCTATTTAGAGCTGGTCTTAAATTTTTCACTTTTGTATGCATTGGTGCCAGCAACAGAAGGAATGTGGTCAAGCAAAAAATTTCCCATTCAAATAACCGATGCAATGTATTTTAGTGGGGTAACAATAACTACACTTGGCTATGGTGATTTCAGCCCGGGTCATTGGTATCCGCAGTTTCTAACAGTTTACGAAGTATTTTGTGGCTTTATACTCCTGATCGTTTGTTTTACAATTTACTCAGGAATAAGAAGCCCTAACAAAAACGATTATGAATAGGTCGTGTAAGGCAATCTGCTCAACCCGACGCCGACACGCACTGATTTCACCAGTAAAGCATCGGCGTAGCTTAGCTTGCAGTTCGGTAATTAATATCGCAAAAATATGAGCCAATATCAGCAGTTATTCGACATTGTAGAGTCAGATAAATTGATCGTATTCACCGGTGCGGGCTTTTCTCGAGGCTTTAAACGAAGTGACGGTTCCATGGTGCCCGGTTGGATCGATCTTCTCATAGAAATTAAGGCGCGTTTTGACAGTGAAGGGATTATTGTGAAAGATTTAGCAGGGAATCCTGCGGATTCTCTCATAACAAAATTCATGGATGAACCGTTTCCCCGTGGTGAAAACTTGATCGAAGTCGCCACAATACTTCGACGCGCTGACCACACACGTTTTGATGTGCTTGTTGAAGAGCTTCTAACACCTCAATATCCACCCGATCCAGTTCTTTATGCAGAATACGAGAAAAAGCATAAGGCGATTATGGCGTTACAGCCAAAAGGCATTATTACCGTCAACGTAGACAAATTTCATGAAAATTATCTAAACTCTAACGGATATTCATGGACCATACATGACCCGATAAATGGTGATGAGTTTGAAACAATCGGGATTCTTTCAAGATTGGAAGAGAGCCCATTTCTCATAAAGGCTCACGGCACAATAGGTAGGAAGATCGTCTTCGATTACTTAGCATATCGTGACCTTATAGAAAAGTCTCCTGCATATAACTCTCTGTTTATTCATCTTTTTTCTCACTACCGCATACTCTTTATTGGCTTCGGACTTTCTGACTTGGACTTTGATCTGACCATAGAGAAAATTGCCCGAAAAATTGGTGTGCCAATCCAGCAGCATTTGACAATTCAGGTTACGTCTAATAATCGCAGAACTGCAAAAAGTAGAATCGGAAAGGCCATAAATGTTGCAAGAATGGCACGATTGGAAGAACGATTCGGCATAATTTCTTTAGAAATGAATGCTATCGATATTCCACCATTATTAGAGAAAGCCGCTTCAGTACCTGGCTCAAGACTAATCAAGTTGATCGATGAATGTATTTCAAGCGATCTTGACATTCGAAAGCGTGCCCACTTGGATTTACGTCTTTTGGGAACAGTCGGCAAAAGAATAGCCATGAACTATATCTATGAGAAAGTCTTAGGCAAGCTTAGGGCTTTAGGAAGCCGCCGCTGCAAAAGCCGTGAAATTCATGACTTGAGCGAGTTAACATACAGCCTTGGGTCAATCGGCCTGGAAGAGCCAAGTGATATTCGAAGCCTCTCAGGAATGCTTATAGATATCATCGAAAATACAAAAGAGTGTGAAATTGTTGCTCATGCTCTTTGGGCACTCTTTGCTATAGCCGGCTACGTGGATGGCATACGGCTCAAAGATCTTCGAATTTCGGGGCATATCAACAATCTCCTCGAACATCGAGACTTTAAAGCACCAAAAGAACGGTGCTCTATGTATTTGGATGCTCTTATTGCAAGAATTGATGCTGAAGCGTTAAGTTGATTGTAACTATGAGATACAGAATACCGAACAATTAAGGCAACAAGACGGCAGGGAGCAGCGTTGCGCTAAGCGCATGTAATTCAGTTGCCGCCGATAGTTACCCTTGTCCTTAGATGGTAGCTGGATAATTTCAGGAGCTGCGGTGGCTCTTATTTCCTTCTTTGGAGTTCGAGTTTCGCAAGCACTTCTGGCATCTGTAAAAAGTTTTACTGTTTGGCAGAAATTTCTTCAAATCAACCTTAGCGAGATTGGAGCAATGCTATTGCCTGCGGAAATCGTCGGCATCTACCAAAAAGTCGTTGCTCAGGAGCATAAGCCAGATTTGGTTGATTCTCGAGAAGCTATTGTGACCTCTCTCATTACAGTTTGGGCGTTGGTTTGTATCTCTGGGGTTTTGTTTTCATTATCAGGGATTATGGCAGCTATTTACCCAAGTTGGTTATCATTTTTTAAGAGCCTGTGGGACTGAATTAAAATAATAGCAAAGGCTGTATGTATAACAAGTCGCCCAGCCTACGCCGGGGGGGGCTACGTATCTTGACTCAAACGTTGCGGCGGCGCGGCTTAGCTCATCGTTGTGCTTCGAAAACGTTTTAATATGGGAGTTGATGAGTAGCTTTTTTAAACAGCCGTAGCAGTTAGGAGAAAATGATGCCTCACCCATTAGAGAATAGTCTAATAGTCTCACCAGAATTTATAATATCCGTTGTAAAAGCAGATAAGAATATAATCACTGAAATAACAAAAAATTCTGGTTTGAGCCTTAATACAGTTAAAACCCATTTAGGAAGACAAAAATTTTCTGCAACTAAAAGCACAGTGAAATTTTTAAAAGCCATATCTTCAATTTTTAAGAATATGTTTGGAACCGAAGGAGAGATGTTTTTCCATCTGGAGAAAGGTGACTTACATCATCACCTTAGAAACAAAATCATTGATTTGATCAGGAAAAAGCAAATAGTTCCTGACAGCCCTTGGGAGACTTTTTTTAACACCCCAACCTATGGGTTTTTTTTGGGAATTGACTTTCCAAAAACTAAACAACTAACCCTTCATTTTGATCACCTTAAGAAAAATATAATTTGGGGGTTTGACAGAGATCAGTTTTTTTATTCGGCACTTTACCTTTCATTTGCAGAAAAACCATCTCTGATATTTGATAAAAAACTTATTGAAAAATGCGAAAAATCAAAGACTAAAGAAGAATTTATTAGATATTCATTGCAGCCATTTCTACAGTGCTATCTATATGCAATAGCTATTTTTAATGTAGAATTTTACCCTTTAAAATCAAAGTTGCCTTTGATGAATGAGGAACAACGCAGACAGTCAGAACAGCTCAGGCAACCATGGTTTGATATGTTTATACCGGCTTTTGATGCTAAAGGTAAGTTTAAACCACCAATAAAACAATGGTGGGACTATATATTAAAAACATATAATTTAAAAAATGGCGTTTCTCATTCTTGGGATGGCATACTTAATAGTAATATACTTTCTAATGAGAAATTACCTGAGGAGGAGCCTGATGACGAACTATCTGATTTGGATATAAGTTTATTAAGAAAGTGGGAAAAAGGGAAACATACGCCAAAATATGAAAAAATTAATTTGATTCTTAGTAGATTATTTCAAAAGGAACAGGAGGAACCGCAAATTTTAGAGCTTATATTTTACGTTGTTGCTAAAATTTTTCAGCATATTTATGAAAAACTATATGCTTCGGGCTTGAATGAAAAAGATATAATAGCGTTTTTTGATAATTATTCCATTTATTATAAAGCTCACTTCGAAGAATATAAAAAGGCCGCAGTTTAATAAACCTGCGGCCTTTCATTAGTTAATTTTTATTTTTTGGGAGGGTTATTCCCTCGTCCACCACCGGAAGGGTTACCTGTTGTACTTGGGCCATTAGGAACTGAAGCTTTACTCTTTGCATTGATTTTGAACAAATCGTTTCTCATTTTGGTCTCCTTTTATTTAAGGGTTAAAATGAGTCTTATTTACCGGGACTATTTGCTTTATAAAAGGCAACTGCTGTCAAAATTTATTTTTTAGAAAATTTTTATTATATTACTTTCGTCATTGTAATAGAAAAATATGCACAACGAATAAGGATAGATCGTGTGAGCCTAAGCGAACCACGATATTATTCGGTCTTTGAGCAAGCCCGGCTTCTATCCAGATAAATCTATATCCTTTTCCCATCCTTGCCCGATCTTTTGTGTTATTTTATTATCTTTCTCATGACTGAAAACCGTAAAATAATGACAGTTTCGTTATCGCATAATCTCAGGGCAAAGGCTTATGCCGCATATGACGGCAATCTGCTTGTCGTGACTCATATTTCTCCTATCACTGGTCTTTTTGCTCTATGGGAAAAACCTTTGATGGAAGAAATAAGCGACAAGATAAAAAAGGGATACACTGTGCTTGTGGATGAGCCCATGGACAGGATATCCCGTGCCGCTACCAGGATTGACCTGAATGCCACGGTCGATGGTAGGTCTAATTTCTTCAGGGTCATGGATGCGTACTTTTCTATGGCTGCAACCGAATCCATAATCCTTGATGATGAAATTCAAAAATATGCCATTAAGACAGGTGGTGAAGGCCAGAAGATAGAAACTGGTCATGATGACAAAGGCAGGGTGACTTATCACGCAGATTGGCAGAAGATAACGGGCGGTCACAGGGCTGTAATGCTGTGCGCTTACCCCATGATGTTTGAGCCGGTTGATGAAATTTATTTAATGGCAATGTACGGGGCTATGGAAACAACCGCTCCAGTCAAGAATGAATTACAGCGGTTTATAGAGTCAATGCAGGCTTGCGATGAGAAAAGAGCGATAGCGTTTGAGAATAAGCTTATGGAAAGGAATAAGTAACTGTATATTACGCTCTATGAAGATTGATCTCATCAATCAGGGCTTTTTCAACAAACGAATTGATAGACAGCTTTAGCTTTTTAGCAGCAGTAGCAACTTCCCTGTGAAGCTCTGGGGACAATCTTAGATTAAACTTGCCTGAATAAGGTTTTTCAGGGTTTATTCCATCCTGCTCGCACCATGCGAGATAATCATCTATGGATTCATGGAAGGCCGCTTCTATTTCATCAACAGACTTACCCTGAAATGTTATTACGTCACGGGTGTTTATTATTTCCCCATGAAAGACCTTGGCCTTGTCATCATAATCCACTACGCCTATATAACCTTTATATTCCATCATTTTAAAACCCCCGCATTTTCTAAAAATCTTCTCATGGACATAACAGAACCCTTATCAGTTTCTTTTTGTGGGTGCGGCCTATGGAAAACAGCTCTTTCTCCATTCAATTTTATTCGGACACGAGAACCATTGCCTTCTGAAATATCTGAACCAAGAGCAATGAGAAGAGCTTCAATATCACTCCATAATATATTGGACTGAACAGGGTTCTTGAAAATATCTGATAGTGTTTTCCTATGCCTTGAATTCATGACTATTTAGTACCGTTTTTTAGTACCAATGTCAAATTGTCTTTATATGTAGAGGTGGGTGATTATCATATAATAGTATTTGCCATGCCCACGGTTGCTCTTTCAGAATCCATGTCAGATAATTAGGCTGTATAAATAATAAGCTAGTGGGAGGGAATCAACAATGAGCATAATAAAATCAACTCTTTGCATGGATACGAGAAAACAGATTGAATCAAAGCTGAGTTTTCTTGGCGTGATAAAAAGCAAGTATGGCTCAAAGGTATCAGCAGTAAAAGACAAAGCTGCGGCTATGTCACGTATCGATATGGATAAGCTAAATATTCCTGACCTTGATTTTGGGGATGTTATCGGTGACGCAAACAAAATGCTTGAAGCTTGCACGTCAATAAAAGACAGATTCGGCTCTATGCCCAATCTGATAGGCAAAATAGATATCTCTAAATACCTGGATGATTTTTATAGATCCATTCCTCATCCTTCCATTGATCTTGGGCTATCACTTGATTCTCTTAATGATCTGTTTTCAGGGCTTGAAATGCCAGGCCATATATCGGCTCTTGATAGCCTCATAAATTGTCTGGCGGCCACTTGCGGTGAACCCGTGGACGGCTTTATCAGTGAAGCCAACGGACTGATGGATGATCTGGCGATAGATGAATTCGGAAAGGTGGCAAAAGACGAATTGATATCAGGCCTTACCCAGACAGGAAAAGACAGGGTGGGGCAAGTGTTCGAGTCGGTAACTGGCAAAAAAGCTGATTTCAAGAGCATCGTTAAGAGCGTTTTTTAATTCTTCAGATACTTATAGCTTTTTTTCGTTTAGCTCTAATACTTCATCATTATAAACCTTGTTGTCGATATGCTTCCATCCATAGCAAGCGCATACAGTCTTATCTAATTTTTTGTGCAATTTAAAAAGATTGCTGGATGGTTCAGAGAAGAAGTCATTATATAGCTTTGTTATTGTGCAGTTCCGTGAAATAGCTTCCTGTGATCTGAAATCCTCAAGTTCCTTCATGATTTCCCTGACTTTTTGCTTTAAAGCGTCCTTGGCTTCATGAGGGAACGGGAAAGTCAAAAAACAAGTCGTATTTGTATAGCGTGTATCTGACTTTAATGTAGAACATTGTGCCAGAACCCAATCCATGTGTATCTTGGAATTTAAGATTCCAAGAATAAAAAAGTCATCACTTGCCACGACCATATTCGCCTCGCATGGCAAGACAGAAACATCAATGGGCCTGAAGCATGTATATTTTGCAACTTTTGGCAAACAGAAATAGCATTCCAATCCTTTAAAAGCCTTCCGCATCTGAGGTCTTGATCGTCCAAAAAGCCACCACTTTTCTGATCGGCTTTTTTCTTTATTGAGCATTCTTTCCGGGCGGATATTTTGTTTTACATGCTCAAAAGGCACTTTATAGCCGCTTGCTTTTTCAAGCGTCATATCGTTAAAATCTATAACCCAGTCCAACTCTATGCCCGGCGAGACAAGCGTCTTGCCGTCAAGCATTGGTTTTAGGACTTCCTTGTTTTTTTTGTCTTTTTTTATCCATTCTTTTGCAGTCGCAGCAGAAACAATAAAACCTTTTCCTGATAGTTCACATGCCTGAAATGATAAGTTTTCATTTTCCTTGAGTGGCTTTGCAACTGTGTAGTCTGCTTCAGCTTTAAGGCTTGAATTGATGAAGTTGACCTTTTGCTCATCGAGAAAAATATCAGATGGAATGATTTTCTTGTTTTTAACCCAGTTAACAAGGCTTACATGAACATTTGCCGTTCCGCTCCAGACCTGGGTTGAGACGGCGCTGATAATGGTTCCATTGTTTGCAGAAATATAGTCAAGGCTTGCTTTTCTTGAAACGCCTTGTGAAATGGAATTTGTGCCTACCAGTCCAATACGTTCTGCGGAACTGTCATTGGCTTTTTGAAACCAGAAAACGCATAAATCTGGCTGTCCTTTAGCGTCTGGGAAAGCTTTATATATTTTTTCTGCATAATCGTCGCCTCGTTCTGTTCTCAAATATTTTCCACCTAAAAAAGGAGGGTTGCCTATTATTATATCAGCTTTAGGCCATTCGTTGAAAAGAGCGTCTTTTACAACAATGTTCCTGTCCAGATCATCGAATGGAAGCGTTTTATCCACAAATTCCAAAGAAAGCTGATTTTTTTTGATGTATTCTGAAAACATGCCATTGAATATTTTCTTTCCAAAAGACAAGGTGACCTTTGCAAGTTCAACAGCAAAAGGATTTATGTCCATTCCATAGAACTGTTTTGTTTGAATTACCGAGTCAACGTCTCTGATATTGTAACTTTTAAAGTTCTCGTTAATTTTTGACAAAATTTCGAGTTCAAGATTTTTTAGTTCACGTAAGGCTACATACAAGAAGTTACCGCTTCCACAAGCAGGGTCTAAAATTTTAAGTTGCCCAAGCCCAGCCCTGATTTTACGAAGTTTTTCCAGCGTATTTGCTTTTTTGATTTCCTCAAGGATGGGCTGAATAATGGTTGGCCTTATAATTTTCATTATATCCTTTTCATAGGTATAATGGGCTCCCATAGCATGTTGGGCATCGCTGTCCATGCTGTATTCAAAAATATTCCCAAATATGGCGGGTTCGACGTGCCTCCAGTTAAATGTCGCGGTTTTTTCAATTAGAGCAATTTCATAATCAGTTAAATCAACAGGGTCTATTTCTTTAAAAAGTCCACCATTGAAATATGGAACATTTTTAAATCTTCCACCTTTAGCTTTATTTTTGTTGTTCATTTGTCTGAAAAGTGCTGGGAAAAGATCATAAGCTGATTGAGTGTTCTTGCAATCTCTAATCAAGTCTAAAAAGAACCCGTCTACAGGGAAAAGCCCCGCATCCTCTGAAAAAAAACAGACGAGTAATTGCAGTACAAATTTTTGAACTTTGTTTTTCTCCTCACCTCTGTTTATCAAAGAATGATAGACATTAAGCAGTTGTTCAACGGCTTCTTTGGTAGCTTTTTCAACATTGTTAGCAAAAATAGGCACAATAGGCTCTTTGGATAAAAAAGCTAACGCTCTCCATCTATTTTCTAAATCATTAATATTAAATTTATCTAAAGGAGCGTCCTGCATGAACCAGTTGAAAATCATTATTTCATCAAAGTTACATAATACCACGTAAGGAGTTTTTTCTTTTCCGTAACTATTGTTCCAGTATTCCCTGGCCTGAAGGACATGGCTGTGAAGGTCTTTGCCTCTCGATTTCATTTCAATAATAGCTTTTTCAGGCAATAACAAATCCTCGAACTTTGTTGTTTTGCCTACTTTCGTTCTCTTTTCAAAAAGGCCACCGGAGAGCTGGTCTGGAAAAATTGGACAGCCATTTAAGTGAAAATCTGCTTTATTAGAACATCAAAAAAAAGGAGCAGAAGAATGGCAAAAGGAATCAGAAGAAATCACGGACCAGCATTCAAGGCTAAAGTGGCGTTAGCGGCTTTGAAGGGAGACAAAACCCTCTCGGAATTATCCGATCAGTTTGGTGTGCATTCCAATCAGATATCAGCCTGGAAGAAAGAGCTTGAACAGAATGCCTCAGAACTGTTTGATCGTGGAAAAAGGAATGATGAAACAGGAT
>NZ_AUEY01000069.1 GCF_000426225.1 Desulforegula conservatrix Mb1Pa | reverse complement strand
AATAAACTGCACAGACGGCTCAGGCAGCTGGGGTATAGCGGCGAATTCCAGAGCATCAAAATGACATCATGGCGGAACTCGGCATGTCAGCTCAGCCACTGGGCAATGCCCAACAAATGGTTTGAAGAAATCGGACTGTTCGCGATGAATGAAATTCAAACGGGAGTGCTTCCTCTTTTTACAACGAGATAAGGATGAACAAGAGCCGTGTACGAGGCCCGTACGCACGGTTCTGTGAGAGGGATGAAGCAGACTTGATCAGCTGCTTCACCCTACTCGATTGTTTTTATGGTTATGCAAAAATAAGTATAATCATTTATTTTATAGTCAAAAGAATCCATATTGTTCGGGGGCGTGCTAATTCAAAAGTAGTTGTTTGTGAGGGCTTTTTTAAACTTTACGAGGGAGGTAAATTCATAGATGAAGTTTTTCAGGTTTATACTTGTTTTATGCTTGCTGGTTACAATGACCAATGTGTCTTTTGCAGGCCCTATAAGAAACTGGATAGCTGAGAAAAGGGCGCAGGATAATCATGATGATCTTGGAAACGATGAGAATTTGACCTATGGTAAAATCAATCTTCCCCAGGGTGTGAGGCTCATCAGAGATGTTCCATATGGTTCCGACGGAAAGCAGCGGATGGATATTTATATTCCTGAAAAGGCAAAGGACGCGCCTGTGATATTTATGGTTCACGGCGGAGCCTGGCGTACAGGTGACAAGGCTGCAAGCGGAGTTGTGGAAAACAAGGTGGCGCGTTGGGTTCCAAAGGGAATTATTTTTATATCGGCCAATTACAGACTCCTGCCCGACGCGAATCCCTTGATACAGGAAGATGACGTTATCCTTGCAATTAAAAAGGCCCAGAAAGACGCTGAAAAATGGGGCGGCGATCCGTCAAAATTTATATTGATGGGGCATTCAGCAGGGGCTCATCTTGTTTCACTTGTTTCGGCAGATCCTCAAAAAGCTAAAAAGGCCGGAGCAAAACCATGGCTTGGAACAGTATCCCTTGACAGCGCTGCATATGACATTTCCGAAACTATGATGTCAAAGCATTACAGGTTTTACGACAAGGCTTTCGGTAAAGATCCTGCGTTATGGAAAACAGCGTCTCCTGTGCATATGCTCTCTGAGGGAGCAAACCCTTTTTTTGCAGTGTGTTCAAGCATACGCCCAGACTCACCATGCACCCAGGCAAGGAATTTTGCAGAAAAAGGAATTTCCCTTGGGATCAGGATCGAGATTTCAGAACAGGCTATGACGCACGCAGATATCAATAAGAAACTTGGAATTTCAGGAGCGTATACTGAGTCGGTCGAGGCCTTCATGTCGTCACTCGATGAAAGGATAAAGAAGTGCCTTGACGGAATATGAAGATATCAGTCACATTCCAAATTTCCTGGTCTCGCAAAAAGTCAAAAAAAAGGAATCATCGTCATGCTGGCCTTGATCCGGCAATCAGTCTGTCCAGGCTCTTCTGGATTCCGGCCTGCGCCGGAATGACTTTAATCGGACTTTCTGCAATATTTAAAATAACATCATGAGCCCGGTCAAGAAGGAGGGGAAATGCATCATATGAATAAAATTCATCCGAATGGTTATCTCCAGCGCCTGGAATCATTGATTGAAGAGCGGCTCAAGCCTGGTGCCGACAAGGAAAAGATAGACGCCAGAATATGGGATATTTTTGGGGCTAACTGGTCCATTCTTTTTACAGATCTGGCAGGCTTTTCAAGATATGTGGCAGAATTTGGTATTATTCATTTTCTTCAGAATATTTTAGAGTCCCAGAAAATTTTCGAGCCATGCATAGATGCCCATGATGGGGTGCTTTTCAAGGTGGAAGGGGACAGCATGCTGATTCTTTTCAAAAGACCCAGGAAAGCTGTCGAATGTGCAATTTCAATGCAGTATGCAGCAAAGGAATATAACAAAGACAAGGCTGATGAGGAAAAAATTCTTTTGTGTGCTGGTATTGGTTATGGAAAGGTTCTTACAATAGGGAGCCGGGATGTTTTTGGCCAGGAAGTTAATGCGGCAAGCAAGCTTGGCGAGGATGTCGCAAGGGCCTGGGAAATTCTGGTGACAGATTCTGTCGCAGAAGAAATAGGAGACATGCCCTGCATTAAGCTTGAGAAAATTGATAAGGTTCCTCCTGGAGCCAAGGCTGCCTATAAACTGATATATGAGATATGACTCCAAGCCCAGTAACAAAGGGGGTATGATTTTTGATGAAAACGCAACAACTCGGATTGTCGTCATTTCGGTTCTAAAAAGACGCTTTTTTGAAAAAAAATGGCAAGATAGTTCTTTTTGAGTTTATAGAGATTAAAAAGCCGTGTGCAAGCACGGCTTTTTTATTTCGTCCATCAACTGACTTATTCGAATATTTTTTCCTCTTCAGCAAATGCTTCAACCGCATCATTTTCACAGTCTCTTGTAATTCCTGATTTTTTGATCTGATTATATTCGCCGTACCATTCACTTGCTGTGATCATGGACATCACTTCGTTTGTGCCTGTCCATATCGACGCAAGTCTGATGTCTCTGTGTATTCTTTCAATCGGATAGACATTCGTATATGCTATTCCGCCCATTACCTGCATGGAATTATGCACAACCTTTTGGCAGGATTCAGTGACGAATTTTTTTGTTTCTGAAACCATTCTTCTTATTCTCGCGGGGTCGATCTTGCAGTCTACGGCTTTAGCTGTTGTGTAAATCATGCTTCTTGAAGCGTCCAAGAGCGTCGCGGCTTCTGCGATTTGGAAGCTTACGCCCTGGAATCTGTTAATCGTCTTGCCAAAAGCCTTTCTCCTTGAAGTATATCCTGTTGCTATCTCAAGGGCCGGTCTTGCAGCTCCGATTGTCATGGCTGCTGTTCCCAGCCTCTCAGGGATCATCATGGTCATAAATACATCAAGTGCTCCGTTCACCCTGCCAAGTACATTTTCCTTAGGGACTTTTACGTCTTTGAAAATCAGCCTTGATGCACCGCCGCCTCTGCAACCCATGAGGCCATAAAGATACTTTGAAGTAACCCCCTGGCCTTTGTCAACTATGAAGCAGGTCATGGATTCATGGGCAGGGGCATCAGGATTTGTTTTGGCGTAAACAAGAAAATAGTCAGCTCCTTCGCCTCCCACAATGAAGCGTTTCTGGCCGTTCAGGATAAAATGGTCTCCCTTGTCAACTGCGGTTGTTGTGGCTCCGAAAAAGTCAGATCCTCCTCGTGGCTCGGTCAAACATTCCGCAGCAAATATTTCACCTTTAAGAAGAGGTTTCACATATTTTTCTTTTTGGTTATCCGTGCCATGCAGAATTATTGCATCACATACAAGTTCGGCTCCGACTCCGAAAACGCAGGCAACTATATATCCAAGTACTCCAATTTCCTCCATGACCATTGAAGTGGATGCCCAATCAAGGCCCCTTCCTCCAAGCTCCACCGGGTATCTGCAGCCAAAGAAGTTTCTTTTGCCGCATTCGCTGAGAAAGTCCTTGGGGAAGCTTATCTTTTCACTGTCCATGTCAAGAATCATCTGGCGAGGTACGCTCTTGACAAAGCTCCTTATTTCGTCTCTAAGCTGAATTGCCCTGTCGTCCAACAGATAATCAAACATTTTCGGCTCCTTTATTTTTGTCTGAGAGATCTTTTTGTCTTTTTTGGAGATATTCGTGCAGTGCAAGCATATCTTTTTCAAGAAGATCCAGTTCTTCGCGTCTTTGTCTCAGATCTGCCAGCTTTTCTTTTGCATATAAAAGACTCTTTTCGATCTGCTCGTTTTCTGTTATTTCTGAATCAGCCATACCTATTGTTGATGCTATTTCGTCAAGTGTGAATCCGAATCTTTTACCCCTTAAAATCAGTTTCAATCTTACCCTGTCTTTTTTTGTATATATACGCTGATTCCCGGCTGTCCGTTCAGGGGATATAAGCCCTTTTTCTTCATAAAACCTGATTGTGTGTGAACTGATATCAAGTTGCTGGGCGAGTTCGGATATGGAGAAAGTTTCATTTTCGTTTTTTTTGGCCATTTTGATAGTCCATATGTTTAAATATATTTAAAGGGCATCTCTAAAATCTCCTTTTTGCCATGGTTTTATCAGGCTGCATCAGGGGCGTACTCGAATTCTCATTGATACCGCATAAACTCCGGTTCTTAAGTGTGCCGCTTCCTTGCGCATCAAAAATTCTAATTTTCAGAGATATCCTAAAGTTAGAGTTAACTTTAAATAAACAGGTGGGCTTAGTCAAACATAAATTTGACAAGGTCTTAAAAAGTCAGAGCTCAGTCATTTCGGCGGGGCCTGTCCCAGTGGAAACCGGGGGACGGAATCCAGAAATATCTTAAAACTCAAAGATGCCGGATCGAGTCCTGCATATAGATTGACTTGGAAACCAATAGCGCATAAAAATATGGAATATTCAATCGGTTGGTCTCACATTTCTTTAGTAAACTACTTCTAAAAATGACAAGGTCGCAAAAAGTCAGACTTCCGTCATTCCGGCGCAGGCCGGAATCCAGAAGTTCCTGAAATTACTGGATGCCGGATCAAGTCCGGCATGACGCTAAAACCATTTTTTGACTTTTTGCGAGTCCATCAAAAATAAACCTTATCGAATAATAACGAAGCAGCCATGACAAAAACGTTCACCTCCCACACCTCCCAGGATGACAAAATCAAATGGAACCTGATAATCCTTGTGGCAGCAATGTCATTTTTTATGGTGACGGTCATAAAGGTATCCGGTTTAATTAAAGCCTTTGAATTAAAGGCCTACGATCTTTTGACCATATATGCGGCCGAGGAAAATCATAACAAGGAAATTGTAATAGTCGAATTTGATCAGAAGACAGTCGATGCCCTTGAAAAGATCGGGCTATCTTTCCCATGGCCACGTGATATTTATGAACCTGTTTTGAACCATCTTTCCAAGGCAAAAAGTGTTTTCATAGATATTATTTTTTCTGAGCCAAGTCGCATAGACAGAAATCTGGATCTTGTGTTTCGGGATGCCATGGCCCGATCTGGGAATGTTTTTCTTGCAGCGCCACTTGAAAATAGAAAACGAATATTGCCTGATGAAGATAGAGATTTTATTAAAGAAAACTCTGTCAAAGCTTCAATGCCTTATAAACAGACATTCAGTTCGGTTCTTCTTCCGGCCGATGATCTCAGATCAGGCGCGCAGGGAGTCGGAAATGTAACGTTAAACCCTGATAAAGATGGAATATACCGACGTACCCCTCTTTTTTTTGGTTTAGAAGACCTTGTGATTCCCCAGTTTGTCGTATCCGGGCTGATGAAAGAGGGAAGGGTTAAGGAAGAAAATGGCATAATCAAAGTTGATGATGTGGCTGTTCCTCTTGATGATACAGAGCTGCTGCTTCAATATTCAAGTACCCCGCATCCATTTGAAGAAATATCATTCAAGGATATCCTTGATTCTGCGACTTCAGATCCAGCAAATAGCAATTCGGTCTATACCGCCGATTTTTTCAAAGATAAATATGTTCTCATCGGCTATACTTTAAAAGGTCTCTATGATCTCCGGGCGACTCCTGTTTCATCGGTTTCACCAGGAGTCTTTATCCATGCAACTATATTGGATAATCTGACAGGCAAAAGATTTCTTGTGCCTTTTCATCCTGCCTTGATGTTTGCCCTTACTGCGGCCTTATCCTTTTTCGCGGCCTTTTTCGTAATGACAACAAAAAGTATGCCGCGGAATCTTATGTTTCTGGTATTTTCATTCGGACTGATAATTTTTTTATCATGCTGGTTTTTCAGAATGAGAACTTATCTTGATCCGCTCGCCCCTCTTCTGGCCCTTGTTGTTTCATTCATATCCACCGCCATATTCAGCTATGCTTCGGAAGGACGAAGGCGCGCCTTCATAAGATCGACTTTTTCAAGATACATGGACAAAAGGATAGTTGATCATCTTCTTGCTGATCCGAGCCTCGTTTCTCCAGGAGGAACAAAACGCTGGTGTACGGTTTTTTTTGCTGATATTGCTGGTTTCACAACAATATCAGAATCAA
This sequence comes from Desulforegula conservatrix Mb1Pa, assembly GCF_000426225.1. Taxonomy (NCBI): domain Bacteria; kingdom Pseudomonadati; phylum Thermodesulfobacteriota; class Desulfobacteria; order Desulfobacterales; family Desulforegulaceae; genus Desulforegula; species Desulforegula conservatrix. The sequence goes on along the minus strand of NZ_AUEY01000069.1, from coordinate 14,370 downwards.
TCTCCCCGGAAAAGACGGCACAGATGTTGTATAAAGTTCTGACGACAATGACCGAATTGATCATTGCTCATAATGGTGTTATAGATAAATATATAGGCGATTGCATCATGGCATTTTGGGGTGCTCCTGTTTCCGGGGCTTTTGATGAAAAAAAAGCGGTTAAGGCCGCCCTTGAGTGCTATTACGCACTTGGCCCAATTAATGCGGAGCTTAATTCCAAAGGTATTCCAAATATTTCCATGAGGTTCGGCATACATTCCGGTGACGTGATTGTTGGTAATCTTGGCAGTGAAAGGCTTTTTGATTACACGGTCATTGGCGACAGTGTAAATCTTGCTTCAAGACTCGAATCAGTTAACAAGGTCTTTTCCACAAATATTATAATCAGTGAATCGACAAGGGAAAAACTTGACGATGATTTTACCTTAAGAATCCTTAGCGATATAGCTGTAAAAGGAAAATCAAAGGCTATAAGGATATATGAGGTTCTTGGAGAATCTTCTCGGATTACACCTTCTGTTAAAGAAAAAGCAATGGCATACGGCATAGGGGTTGATCAATTCTATAATATGGAATTTGAAAAGGCGGCTGAGTCATTTTCAGGTATAATGAAAAAATGGCCTGGAGACGGGCCTTCTGCTTTTTTCGCTAAAAGATGCCTTAATTTTATCAACCAACCCCCATCAGGAGAAGGATGGGAGATAATAAAAATGGATACAAAATGAAAAAGAAGATTTTTATTATCGTGATTTTATCTGTTTTTGCTTTGACTGGTCTTTTGTCGGCCGCAGAAAAAATTGCGGTTGTAAAGACAAAGGAAAATTTCATACGGGAGTTTGACAGGTTTTATGCTCCGGTCAAGGCCAGGGTCCAGTTTGAAGACCAGCTTCAGGTCATTGAGACAAAGAATGACTGGCTTCATGTAAAATTTAAGGAGACCGAAGGCTGGATTCATGGAACTGCTGTCATTACAAGCAGAAAAATGACTTACAAACCTGTAATGCTTGGTGCTGAAATAGATCCAGAAGCTGAAGAAGATGAAGTCACCCTTGCAGGAAAAGGATTCAACGCCCAGGTAGAAAAGAAAGTAGGGGAGAAAAATCCTGAACTCAATTTTGTTAAAGTTGATGAAATAGTGAATTATGAGGTTTCTCCTGGGGAAATTAATTCATTCATCAAGGATGGGGGGTTAACTCTGCCAAAATGAAAAAGCTGACTTTTTTATCTATTATATGTTCAGTCGTATTTATTTCAGGATGTCTCGGAGCCTTGAAGGCTACGACGGAGTTTGGCGTACCTGCAATAAAGGTAGCAGAAGGAGCTGCAAAAGCAGCCCGTCCCATATCAGACAGTGAAGAATACTATCTCGGTCGAAGCGTGGCCGCCAATATAATGGGACTCTACAAGTCCTATGATGATCAGAATCTTCTCAAATACGTCAATCTTGTCGGAAAAACCGCCGCACTCAATTCGAAAAAGCCTGAAACTTTCGGGGGATATCATTTTGCGGTTCTTGATTCAAAGGAAATCAACGCAATGGCATGTCCAGGGGGAATAATTTTTGTGACCAAAGGCTTGGTGGATCTGATGACATCCGAAGATGAGCTCGCGGCAGTCCTTGCCCATGAAATCGGTCACATCATCAATAAAGATGGCGTGAATGCAGTAAAAAGCTCGAGATGGACCCAGGCGCTTGCAGTGCTTGGCTCTGCTGCCGTCCAGCAATACGGGTCAGAGGGCTTTGGCCAGTTAGTAGGGCTTTTTGAAGGATCTGTGGAAGATGTTGTAAAAACCCTCGTTGTCAATGGCTATGGCAGGACTCAGGAGCTTGAGGCTGACAAGTCTGCGACTGAAATACTTATTGCATCCGGTTATGATCCAGGTGCGCTTTCAAGGGTTCTTGACTATTACAGACAGAGAGAGGGATCTGACAATACCGGGTTTTTTAAAACTCATCCCGGCTCGTCAGAGAGAATTTCTAATTTGGAGAAAAATCAAGCAAGGGATATAGTCCTGCCGAATGATGCAAGGACTCTCAGATTCAACAGAATAATCCTGAAACATTGATGAGCCGCATTGCTCATCAGTTTATGAAATATATTATATGTAATCTGTCTGAAATATGCAGGGAGTTTAAAATATCCCGTAGTCAGTTATCCGGAACATCCAATTGTTTTTATCCCCCGGGAAATAAGGCAGCGTTCGAATAGGCCATTATTTTGGATATCCGTTATCAAACGGTAAAAACAGGATTAGATATTGATATATATAATGATCTTTTGAAACAGAATTACTTCATTCTCTGGTCGATGTTTTGACCTTGCCAGCAAGCTTTCCAGCTTGCCTGCGTATTCCATTTTTGAGGATATAGAGGCTGCCGCTTTCAGATAGGCCAGCTATATCTATGCATTTTTTGATTCCATGCGGCTCGCTTCCCTGAAATCGTCTGCTTCATCCTTCACTGCCAGGCACAAAGTTGTATCTGTGAAATTCATCCATTGTGAAAGCGTTGCCTTAAAAAAACATCATCCGTTCAGATATTGAAAAACTAAATAATAAACCTTTTTGTAATTCTGGATCTTGGGCGGCTTTTTTCAAAAAGCGACCCGTCGGCATTCGGATCAATGTCGGATTACGAGTTTGTCTTTGGTCTTTAAGGGGTATATTGCCTCCTCTGAGGCCGCTTTTTAAGTTAGTTATTGGAATGATAAATATTCCATTCTTAACGGGAACAGAGCCTTCTTAAAATTATCAAACCCTCGAAAACACTTCAATGGTATAACGATAAATTACGTTTATGTATAAATATAATTTATTAATACTATAATGTATACTTGTTTAAAGAGAGGTATGTACGCAATATGCTATTTTTATTATTAAAAAATATATGGCACGTTTTTAGCAATGTAGATATGGACAAGATGGCAAAAGGTCAGATTCTCTTCATTCCGGCTCTGGCTGGAATCAGGAAGTATCTGAAAATTCAGGATGCCGGATCAGCTCTGGCAAGACCCTGAAGCCTTTTTTTGACTTTTGGCGAGTCCATCAAGATTGATTCGGAAAGCAAATAAAGTTTGAAAATTTATCATAACCCATATCAGTAGCGAATAGCGTGAATGGATTAGTCATGATCGGAAAAGAAGAGAGGAGGGAATCAATTTGAAAATCATTCTTTATACAGATCTATTAATAGCACCAACACTGATGTTTGTGTTTGCTTGGTAAAAGTCTACTTATGGTACAATCAAACCGCTTATTTGGAGAATAAGATGAAAATAATTGATTCCATCACTGAATCCGAAAAAGAAACATATTGTCAGACTAAAAATGGGCAGTGGGTCTCGGTGGTCAGGGAGTTTATTAAAGACTTGAAATTTGGGGATGTTATTCTGACAGTGCATGACGGGTGCGTGGTTCAGGTACAGAAAACTGAAAAGGTCCGATTCTAAAGCCATACATTGTATGGCTTCAATCTGGGTTATTGTATTCTTTCAGTCCAGTCGATCCGGCAATGAGATGGTGTTCCGCCAGAGATCACTGCTTGGATTTCTGCCATGATGGCGAGGGCAATCTCCTGCGGTCTGCGCCAGCCGATATTGAGACCTATGGGAGAGTAAAGGCGATTGTCCGGCAGAACTCCTCCTTCGGCTATATTTTCTATTATGGCACCAACCTTATGTTTACTGCCTATCATGCCAATATAAGGCACCTGTTTCTGCGGAAGCAAAGCCTTAAGGACAACATGATCGTAAACATGACCGTGGGTTAATACCACGCAGAAGCTTGAGTCCGTCAGCTCAATTTTTTCCTGAAGAACCTCGTAGGGAGCGCAGATCACCTTTTTGGCATAAGGGAATCGATCAATAGACGCGAACTCGTTCCTGTTGTCATAGATCCTGCACGGGATTTCCATTATATGGCAAAGATCGGCCAGTTTGCTGCCTATATGTCCTCCTCCGAATATTACGACCTCAATCTTCGGCAGCACAGCCTCAAGAAGAATCTCAATTGAACCTCCGCACATTCCTTCAACGTAAATATCATCTGTGACCAACCACCTGTCTCCTTTCAGCGAAAACGAAAGGCATTCGTGCTTACCGTTTTCAAGCACAGTTTTTGAACGTTCGATAACTATTTTTTCAACTTCTCCGCCACCGATAGTGTCAAATGTTTCTCCAGAAGCAGAAACAATCATCCGTGCGCCGACTCCCCTCGGGGTGCTTCCCTGTGCCTTTACCACGGTTGCGATTACAAACGGACTGCCTTTGTCCATCAGTTTTTTTGCTTTGTCTATCCACATAAGACACCTCTTGAAATATTGACTTTTTTCAGTGCCCCGAACGGCGCCCTTGACACGCTGCTGCCATTTGCCGCAAAAAACTCCCTGGCCAGATCTGGCATCAGAATACGGGTTGATCCTACTGTTGTTATTCCATAATCGAACCAGAAATCACAGAAAGGAACCGTTGGCCCGAAAAGAATTCTTTCCTTTGCCTTTGGAGTAAGATCGATAACCTGTTCAAAAGTATCATTTATTAGCGTTAGGCCGGTTATAAAAACCATATCGCATTCTCCAAGGACACCCGCCGCGTCATTCCAGTGGATGTCGCCGGGTTTGGGATCAAGCTCGACAATGGTTACAGGGAAGCCTTTTTCCCTCCATTCTGCGGCCTGCCGGAAATGGCCTATGAAGCAAGTTTTCAGATGCCTTGCCTTTTCTTCGAAAAAAAGCTGGGATTCCCCGTCATAGATTCCGTCTGGATCTGGAAGTACGCTATTCAGAAGAGCAAGCCCGGTCGAACGGCTCAAGATATCGTTTTGGGGAAGAAGCTCAGCCACAGCTTCACGGACGTCTCTGCCTTCCCATGATTCCATTTGAGGATTTGCCATGTCAAAACCATCTGGAATGGGCGGCATTTCAATTCCCGGCGAATCAGGAATATAGCAGCAGAGTCCGTATTTTGCAGACAGGGCCATTATCCAGTGCCTGAAAATCGATATTTCCCAGATTTCTATATTATCATGAATTCTTGCCATGAGTTTTTCTGTCATGTCTTTTCTCATAAGAGATTCTCCCGTTTCACGCACAAAGAGTCCCAAAAGCATTTGCCGCGATTGTACCTGAAGGCATCAGGCTTTCATCAAGATCATAAAGAGACCTTATTCTTTCATCTGTTATGACATTTTCGGGGCTGCCTTCGCTTACCTTTGCCCCCCGGCTCATCATTACAACCCTGTCTGCCACCAACATGGCATGATTGGGATGGTGAGTCGTGATTATGAAAGTATAACCTTCACCCGCAAGGCTCTTCACAGTAGAAAGAAGCCTCATCTGATTGCCGAAATCAAGGCTGCTCGAAGGTTCGTCCATGGCAATGATTTTCGCCTCCTGGGCAATGGCTCTGGCTATCAGGACGAGCTGGCGCTCTCCGCCGCTTATTTCAGTATAAGGCCTGTCATGCAGATGTTTTACCGACATTTTTTCAAGGGATTCCGCAGCTATTTTCCTGTCTCTGCCGCTGTATCGGCCAAAAAAGGAAAGATGCGGCATTCTTCCCATGAGGACAATATCATCAACAGTATAGCCGAAAGACTCCCTGTGATTCTGGGGGACATAAGCCATTTTTCTGGCAAGTTCTTTCCTTGTAAGATGTGCCAGGCTTAGTCCATCCAGCCTGATTATCCCACTATCTGGTTTGAGCAGCCCCAGTAAAATTTTCATAATGGTTGTTTTACCGCTTCCATTGGGCCCGAGAATGGCCAGCACTTCTCCATATCTGACACTGACCGATATGCCATCCAGAACCTGCTTTCCACCATAGCTGAAGGCAATTTTTTCAGCCCAGATAAGAGCATTCATCATCTCCATCCTTTCCTGGCGTTTCCAAGCACCAGCGCGAAACATGGAATACCCATGAGGGCGGTCAGGATTCCCGGCGGAATCTCAAACGCGAAGGCAAGGCGCGAAATGTCGTCAACCGCTATCAGGTATGCAGCACCTGCAAGAGCTGAAACAGGAACAAGCGTTGCATTGTCAGGGCCTGTGATCATTCTTACCACATGCGGAACCAGAAGCCCCACCCATCCTATCTGCCCTGCCAGCACCACGGACAACGAGCTTGCAAGGGTCGCGCACATAATTACAATTAGTCTGACCCTGCCTACATTGATTCCAAGAGCCTTGGCCTCTTCATCTCCCATGCTGAGAACGTTGAGATTCCTCGACATAAAAACTATCCCCAAAACTCCTATACATAATGGAAATCCTGCCTTCAGGATTGTTCCTGTGTTAGACATTGAAAGATTTCCCATGAGCCAGTAAACAATCGCCGGAAGCTGGCTGTATGGATCAGCCAGATATTTTACGACTGACAGAAGCGCGGTAAACAAAGCGCCGCTAATGATACCTCCGAGCACCAGCATTATGGCCGAGTCTGATTTATGCATTCTGGCCATAAGCATGGCAATGCCAACCGCAGCAAAGCCCCCGGCAAATGTCGATATCTGGATAGAATACCAGCTTCTGAAAATCAGCATTCCGAGGGCCGCCCCAAACGAAGATCCGGCAAGCACGCCAAGAAGACCGGGTGAAACCAGCGGATTCACGAACATCGCCTGATATGCCGCTCCAGATGTGGCAAGGGCGGCTCCGGTCAACGCCGCGACCATTATTCTTGGAAGTCTTATCGACATTACAATATTGTCTATAAGCTTGAATCTTTCTTCGGATATAAGGCCGGTTCCGAAAAGCTTGCGGGAAAGGAATTCAACGATATCAGATAGTCCAAGCGGATATTTCCCAAGACCGAAGGACAAAACGATTACGATTGCAAGAACAGCCGCAGATGCAAATACTGATATCTTTTTCATAGGCCGAGGATCTCCCTTGTCTGAGTGTCCTTAAGTTCCATGCCAAGATAAATGCCATAAAATTTTTTTGTTTCCGCAGCAGGATCTATCGGGTATCTGGAAGGGTACAGGATATTGGCCAGCCATTTTAAACCCAAAGCCCTCATGAATGAAGGAGGCCTGTCAAACCAGTTGAATGGGGATCTTGGAATCAGATAAACTCTTTTATTTTTTACAGCCTTCACTGACTGCCAGCGCTTGTCCGAAAAAACCGAATCAAAAAAAGCCTTTTCCTGAACCAGAATCACCTCGGGATCGTACAGCATGACCTGTTCCAGAGATATTTTTTCCATTCCGTAATGATCCGGGGCATCGCCCTGATGCACATTTCTCCCTCCTGCAAGAAAGATCAGCTCTGCATGGAGCGAAGAGCTGCGTTCCGTTGAAAGCCCGTCCGTTCCTTCAGCGTAATAGACTGTTGTCCTTTCCTTTTCCGGGATGCCGGAAACAGCCGCAGCAACGGACTTCATGGATTCTTCAGAGTAAGATGCAAGAGCCTCGCATCTTTCCTTTCTTCCCAGAATATCACCGAGAAACCGATAAGCTTTGGGATAGGCTTCAAGCCTGTCCAGATCCAGGAATACCGAAGGAATTCCCGCGTCCTTCATTTTTTCAGCGTACTGACTGTTGACTCCGCCGTCCTTCAATGCCCAGAAGATAACAAGATCCGGCTTAAGCCCGATAATGGTTTCCATGTTGAGGCTGCGTCCCTGTCCGAAAATGCCTCCTGCAACCGGGAGATTCTTGTATTCCGGCCTCAGCATGGTTTTCTCCTCGTTTATGACCGGTGAATTCAGCGCGGCGATGAGGTTTGGATCAATACTGTAAATCAGATTGGTTACAGGCGGTGAAACACCGTAAACCCTGCTGATTTTTTCAGGAACACTGATCTTTCTGCCAGCCATATCCGTAATTTCCCGGCCAGAAACTATAGATGGCAGCAACAAAAAAAGGACAAAATATACATATTTTTTAAGCATGGCATTATTCCTTATTATTAAAATCCGTCATTCAAGGATGTATTCCACAGGAATGACAATTCTGGCCTTAACGGGCGGAGGCGGAAAAGGAGCAGCCCTCATCACAGTATCGACTGCATCCATATCAAGGATTCTTGCTCCGCTGCTTCTGCTGACTTCAATATCAGCCAACTCTCCGTTTTCAAGAACAGTAAACGAGACGCCAACCTTTCCAAACAGCCCCATGCTGACCGCAGCCCTCGGGTATTTCAGCTTTTTTCTGACAAGGTCACGAATATAGGCAAAGTGCTCGCGCATATATCTTTCCTCGGGACTCACCACAGGGCCTGCCCCGGCTGAAGCGGCACCTGTTGGGTTGTTTCCGGTGCCTTTTGCAATACCCAAAACATCCGTGCCCAAAACATCTTTGGATGACCCAGGCCATGAATTAGCAGCATTTTTTTTGGGGCTTCCAATTGTCTCAGCTGTGCTTTTTTTCCTGCAAATAGCCTTTTTTGGGGATAGGCGTAATTTTATGGTATCCGGAGCCGATCCTTGTCTGTTTTTAGTCCGAGATGCCGCAGTCTGTGCAAATGCTGCATTATCTCCGGGTGCCTGTGAACTCACATTATTGCCAGGGGCTAAGTTGCCGAGCATGAAATCTATTACAACAGGCCTTATGGGCCTGTTTTCATGATCTCTGGCAAAAAGAAGCCCTCCGACTACAACTATGTGGGCGCACAACGACACTGCCAGTGCCTTGGCAAAAGACTTCATTGCCGCTATTTCCTGATTTCCATCCAGAACCCGGAATCATCGCGTCTCGCCTTGAAATCTTTAATTCCTGATTCTTCCAGTGCCTTTACATATTTTTCATCAGAGCTGTCCTTACGTTTAAAATGCGGACTCCATTCTGGATCTCTTCTCTTCATCTCCTCAAGAATCTCTTTTCTCATCTCAGGCGTTCCCAGTCCTCCTCCAATACAGGCAAAGGCACCAGGCTTCATTACCCGGAATAATTCCTGCAAGGCCTTTGCGATATCATTCCAGAAAAAGACAGATCCCCTGCTGATTACAAGATCTACAGATGAATCCTCCAAAGGGATAGAAGTCACACCAGCCTGAATAGTCTTTGCCCTTTCAGACAGCTTTTTTTCTTTTATGTTATTCTCGGCAAAGCTGATCATTTCCTCAGAGCTGTCCAGAAGGTATACGTTCATGCCTGTTTTCTCTGCAATAGCGATCCCAAGGTATCCTCCGCCGCAACCAGCATCAAGGCAGATACCTTTTGAAATACCTCCCCTTTCAAGAATTTCTTCAGCAATATGGGGATATATGGGGGCAAAAACCTCGCGTGCGATGATGTCATATGAAGCCGCATCAAAATTTTCCATGTTTCCTCCTTTCCATCCATGCAATTATCAATAGGCCACAGAAACAATACCACCGTAGGTTCTTCCGATATCTTCCCATCCGAGCCTTGTCTGGTAGTTGTCGTCAAAAAGATTACGGCCATATAATGTTGCCTTTGCACCCAGACCAGAGACCTTGAAAAGATAGCTTATATTGGCGTCAATTCTGGTGTAGTCGCCTATTTCATGATACTTGCCGTCAGTTGCAAAGAAATTGTCATCATACGGAGATACATATTTCAGTGTCACGCCTGATTCTATAGTTCCTGATCTGTAACCAACCATCAGAGCAAATATTCCGGCGGGAATTGTGTTGTTACTTCCCGCCAGGGTTGAGTGCTGCATATCAGATTCAATATATGAATAGTTCGCCTTATAATCGAAACCCATGGGCAGATTTCCTGAAGCAGTCAGCTCAAGCCCCTTTCTTGTTACATCAAGTGCATCATACAGATTGACAATGTTGTTCCCTGATCCTGACGTAGCAACAGCCTGTTTGAAATCTTTTATGTCATAGTAGAAAAAAGTAGCCGCAAGATTGAATGCTGGGTGATATGCTCCGGAAAAACCGGCCTCGTATTTATATCTGACTTCAGGATCGAGGTTCTTGTTATCCACTGTCGCAAGAAACGAATCGGTCTCCTGATTCGAATATCCTAATCTTGCAGAAAGCTTGTGGATATCATCAATCCTAAAGGAAGATCCGATTGTCGTTCCGATAACTGGCTCACCCCACTCATCTTTAATTCTGCCTGTTGATACCTGCGAAGATGAATATTTGTCATAGCCATTGCCTATGTATTTTCTGTCAATTCTCATGGCTGCATCAAAAGTAAGCCGGTTATCCATGATTCTGTATTCATCCTGGGCATATCCTCCAATAAGGGTTTCGTCTCTTTTTATGCCCTCGTAAAACATCTGGCCTGTCGGGGTGTCCCATTTAATAACCTGAATTCCGGTTTTAAGAGTGTTTGTTCCTGACATGGCTGTATGCCAAAAATGATAGTTGAAAGCATTGTCTTCTTGATCCGTTATTTTGAGGGAAGCGGGGTTAGAAAAACTGTCTGTGTAGAGATCATCCTCGACCCTGCCGTAAGAAAAAGAGAAAGAACTAATCTGGCGATCTGTCCAGGATTTATGAAAATTTGCAGCTATCCACAGAGCGCTCAACGGATCATACTTCCAGATTGAGTCATAGGTCTTGCTGGTCGGAATTGACCTTTGCAGCTCGGTCATTCCTTTTGCGTAAAAAAAGGCGAAGTCTCCTTTTATTGACTGCCCTTCATACCCTCCGGTAAGCATTACAGACGAAGAGTCGCTGGCATTATTCCAACCATCAACTCCAGATGTTCCTTTTGTAGTTCCTGTAATCCTGTAATTGAACCCCGAAGCAATATCGCCATAATATGCCTGCAGATTCTTTGAATTGTGACTGCCATACTCGACACTTCCACCTGCCTCGAGTTTTTTTGCCCGTTTTGTGGTAATAACGATAAAACCCTGAACCGAGCTTCCAAGGGGAGAGGTCAAGGCCGTAAGGGGGCCAAGGCCAAGAGACGTTGCGTCTCTGACTATTTTTACTGATTCGATCACCTCGGTCGGAAGCATCCCAAGAATTCTTCCTGCCTGTGAATCAGGAAGATAAAGCCCATCTATTATTATGCCGAGATTATCCCCTCCGCGTATTTCCATAAAATTCATGTTTTTGCGTCCCTGAAATTGAAGCTGAATACCTGCTCCAAGAGAAACTACATCATAAACCGTTTTTGGAAGAGCTGTCTGGATGTCCTCTTGCGTAAATACTTCGACCGATGATCTGCTGCTTTCAGGAACACTTGTCCAGGAATACGCTTTGTCTGATGAAGATGACTTTTCTGTGACACTGACGGATTCCATTTCCATCTTTTTTTCTTCGGCCCTGCCTCTGTTGGGGCAAATGAAAACCGAAACTAAAACAATAAAGAATATTATTTTTTTCATGGGATCATCCCTTCATCCATAATGTCATATGGATTAGCAAGAACTTCAGCCACATAGTATTTATCCCCGGAAAAACAGGTCTTGCAAAAAATCTTGTCGTCTGCGATTATCTCTCTTCCGTCCATTATAGTTTCTCCACAGGCCTCGCATATGACTTTTCTTAGCGGTTTGCCTGGCATATCTTCAGGTTTTAGTGCTACAGAAACATCTTCGATGGAAAAAAGTTCAGATTCATGTATTGATCCAAAATCCGGATTCTCAGCACCGTCTTTTTTCGACATTTTTGCGGCAAGCCTCACAGCCTTTCCGGTTTCAATATTGATGAAAGTAGCTGCCATCTTGCCATAATCGAGAACCTTCATGCTTCTTTTACCTGGTCTGCATCCTGTGATTGCCATGATCGCATCTGTCGAGCATCTGTCTATTTCGACAAACACAATCAGCTTTTTTCTGTCCGCTCCCTTGGGATCTGTGATGCCTATTCGGTTAAGTCCGCAGATTGTCATTCTTGTTCCGATTTCAATTCCTGCGCAGATATCACCGTGGAATTTCCCCGCTTCTGCAAGAAGATCGGCATAAACAAGTTTTTTTTCTTTTTTCATAAGCCCTCCAATGACAGTTGAATTGATTAAAACTGCATTCCGAGTTCAAACATCCTATCCCGGTTGAGTAGATTGATTTTTTTTACGCATTTCCCAAAAAGCTGATAAGCGCCGCCGCCTTCGGCAAGTATGTCAAGAGCCATATCTCCATCGGTGACGGTTACTGTAGAAACAATTGCTACCCTCCGCCTGAAAAGGGGCAAAGGTATAAAGCCGGCTGTAGGCCCCACAACGGCAATTGCGGCATCAGGCTTGACCTTTGAAACAAGATACTCAAAGCTGCCGTTAGCAATCGAAGCTCCTGTGATGACTGCTGTATCGCACCATCCAAGCGCTTCAGCAGTATTCTCAGGATGAACCAGCAGCATTTTTCTGTTCTTAGGAATACTGTCTGTTTTTCTCTCAACTATCCGTATTCCAGCAGCCGTTATTTTATCTAGTTTTTTGAGTATAGGCATTATAGCGCCAACCATGCATATCTTACGGTCAACGAAAAAATCTGAAAATTCTGTCAGATCAAGCCCGTTGCTTCCTGTGGCCAGATATTCCCTCATGAGGGGAACTGACAGGGCGTTAATAAGCGCAAGTCTTACGACATTTGCAAATGGGCTTGTATGTTTGCCATTAAGTATGTCTTGAGCGCTTTGGCCCCTAAAATTCGGGGCAGAGCCTTTCAGTATCTGTCGACCCGCAGCTCGCGCAGTTTCAGGAGGAGTGTAGGCAACTCCGGTACACCCGGTCGACAGCTTGACACCCGTAAAAAAAATACCAATAACCACGCGCTCGACAATTAATGATGAAAAATTGTCCTGTCGCAGAATCCGTAGCTTTTCCACAGCTTCATCAAGGAGCGAAGCTCCCTTCTCTGGCTCCAGGAAATATGTTTTTCCTTTCATGGATAACCTCTCGGAAAGTTTTATATTGATTTCGGAGTCTTGCTTCCGTCTGAAGATCTACAGAACCAAATCCTTCTTTTTTAATTAGATCAAAACATCCACAAACCCTTGAAGTTCGATGCTTTTGTCAGGCCTTACAAGAACAGGAGTGTCTTTCCCTTTTTCTCCGAGGCAGGAGAGTAGTCCATCTGTTGAAACCTGTTTTGAATCGATGCACACATATCCGTTTCTGCCGATTTCAATGAGAAGGTATTTTTGTCTGCCCTGCGCTATACCTCCGTCAGCTTTAGGTATAGAAACAGGAAGTGTCTTGCCTGCAATGAATGTTGATGTCGTCAGTACTATGGTCAACAGAACCAGCATTACATCGACAAAGGGAACAAAGTTTAGATTTTCAAAGCCTTTCTCATCCACGCCTGATCTCCCATTCCAGTATTCTTTCCCTGACTGCCCTTAAGAGATAATTGTAAATCACCACAGCCGGTATCGCGACAAATAGCCCGGCAGCAGTCGTTTTCATTGCCATAGAGAGGTCAGCCATGATTTTCCCTGTATCGGCAATGCCTTCCTCTCCAATTGTCGAAAATGTCATCATTATGCCCATGACCGTACCGAGAAGCCCGATATAAGGAGCGTTGCTGCCGATGGTCGCAACAACATGAAACCTTTTGGTCATCGCAAGCTCAGGCGACTTCAGGCTTTGAAAATCATCAGGATCAATGCTGCGGAAATAGAGTTTTCTTTCTATTGCAATTCCGAAAGCAATAATGCTCATAAGAAGTAGGAATCCAATTATTCCGTAATCTGTGAATTGTCTGATCCATTCCATTTTTCTTTCCTTTCAGATGCTTTCTTCAAAAATAAAAAAACCGGAGCACGTCGAATAAGAAATCTGCTCATGAGATAAGCAATCATGATTGCAGATATATCCGAAGTCGCTCCGGTTTTCCGGTCACGCCAAACATAGATAATCTTCTAATTAAATTTAATGCATGTTATATGCCATAATGGTAAATATAATAAAATAATGATAAAATAATTTTAAATCAATAGTTTAATATTGGATATGTGGTTTGGTTATAGTCGGTATTTTGATTGATTAATTGCATTAATGTACTATTTATTTATAATAAAACAATTATGTAATAAAATAACTGCTATCGTAATGCATTACGATCATATCAGAGCTATTCAAAGTAATTTATAGCTTTTGTTTAAATTACAATAGCTCGTACGCAAGTCCTATAGTTGTCAGAATACACTGGCATCTGTTATAAATGCACAGCTCGTATTAGCAAGGTCGGGTTTTTAAATAATCTGATTACCACTCTGCTTCAGCCATAGAAAGCATGGTTGATGGCATGGGTGGAGTCCTAAGAGCAACATAAATCAGTCTGTGAATCATGGACGGCAGATCATATCGGCGATTGAATCTGTACTGAAATTCTGCCAGGTACCGCGGAACATGCTTGCGATTAATTGCATGATAAGTACCTTTGAGCGCATTTTTTAAGTTACCAAGTATTATATTGACCCATTTGAAGGATGGATGCTCTACAGCTGCTTTACCACCTCCAGTAACATGGGGTTCGTGCTGGAAACCAGCGAGCTC
>NZ_AUEY01000068.1 GCF_000426225.1 Desulforegula conservatrix Mb1Pa | reverse complement strand
TTTACCGACGCCTGATGGTGACACTTGTGGCATTGGTACAGATCTCTTGATTTGAGCTCGCAAAATTTCGAACCGCCGCAATTCGGACAACTAAAACCATGCGGCCATCTAAGTCTGAATAATGAGTCTTGGCACTTATCTTCGGTCCCATATTCGGACAGGAATTCGTGAATACTCTTTCCTTTTTGAAATTGGATCATATTTTTTGCCATGCTACACCTCCATCATATCTGGATAATCTTTCACATGCCTTAAGATAAGCATGGCGGAGTAAAAATGGTAATCAAAAAATATATTGCCCTGTGTTTGGCATCAATACCAGCAAGCGCTATATTCTTGCTTTCAGGATCAATTTTTTTAAGTATATCCTGTGCTATGAGTTTCTGGTCACTACCATCAGGATTTGCCTGAATAATAATCGTCGGATCATCTCTGACATATACAATTTTATTCTCTTCTTTTGATTTTAACCCGGCAATGTAGAGCTTGCCATTAAATGAGTCAATTTCAAGCTTGTATTTAATTGACGCAGCCCAGCCTTCACCGGACATGATAGCAGCGTGAGTATCGACAGCTTCGGACCCATCAAGATTGGCCATAATAACACTGGGGCCAAAAATAAAAATTTTCTCCCTCAAGCTATCTATTACTATATCAGTAGGTGTAAACAAAAAAGTATGTATGCCCCCAAGGCTAACCCCAGCACTGCCGTCGAGGTTTGCCATGCTTATTGTCTGTTTTTCTTGATTGGTTACATAAATTTTGCCCTTGGAAAAATCATAATTTCCTTTAGGCGTGGTTGCGGCAGCTTTAATAGAATGGCCAGTTTTGTTCCAGCTATGGCAACCAGCCATGACTGATAAAAGTGCTATCAATAAAAATATATTTGTTATGATTGACAATGCTTTGGGTTTTCGAATTTCAGGATTCATTTTCGCCTTATGTGTATGCGCATTATTTTTTAGAGGTAGCTGCAAATATAGATAACAACTTATTACACCGCATATATTAACGAAGTACAATTACGCAATCTAACACGAAATTTCTTAACCAGTCCACATTAGACTCTTGACCTTGAAAGATGAGAGTGTTATTTAAAAATAGACCAATCGGTACAAAATATTTATAAACACGGATAACATATGCATCAGACAGAAACAAAAGGACAGCAAACAAGACAGCGAATACTTGATTCCGCCATGGATCTTCTGAATACGAAAGGCTATCACGCCACTACCATGAACGACATAATTGCTGCAACCGGAGCGCAGAAAGGGAATCTTTATTATCATTTTCCCGGTAAAGAGGCCCTTGTCATCGATCTTGTAAAGTCTGCCGGTAAAACCTACGGAGAATATCTTTCCGGCAGGTCAGGATCAGGAAGCCCGGTTGAAAGGCTGTACGGAATTCTCGATGCAGTGCTTGATTTTCACAGGGATCGTGGTCTGAAAGGAGGATGTCTTTTCGGAAACCTTGCAATGGAAACGGCAGACACAGTTCCGGCAGTTGCAGAATCAGTAAAAGGAGTCCTGGATTCAGGAATAGACTGGATTGCAACCCTGATCTCGAAGGCAAAGGAATCAGGAGAAATCAGATATGGGCAGGATTCTGAAACCGATTCAAGAACACTGGCATTAAGGATAGTAGCCGGGATCGAGGGTTCAATTCTTCTTGCAAGACTTGGAAAGGATATCAAAATCCTTGAAAACGCTGTGAAGGATTTAAAAACCGAGCTTTCAAGTGCAATTCAATGAAAATAAACCATAAGTTTTTGCAGAGCTTTTTCCAAAAAGCGACCCGCCGGCATCCGGCTTTTTTTTAAGTCTTTGACAAAAATCTCCAAATCTTAATCAATAAGGATCTGAATCCCATGACCACAAGAACAGCTTTTCGTGTATGTCCTTTCTGCGAGGCCGGATGCGGCCTTGAGATTACGCTAACCGGGAATGAAGTCACAAGGGTCAGGGGCGACAAGGATCATGTGATGAGCAAGGGTTTCTGCTGCCCTAAAGGAATAGCCATAAAAGAGCTTCACGAAGATCCTGACCGCTTGAGGCATCCGGTAATCAAGGAAAACGGGGCTTTCAGAAAGGCAACATGGGAAGAGGCTTTCAAAAAAATCAGCGAAGGATTTGACTCTGTCAGAAAATCCCACGGAAATGATGCAATTGCAATTTATCTTGGGAATCCGAATACACACACAATGGCCGGCGCACTTTTTCTGAAGCCGCTTATAAAAGCCCTTAAAACGAGAAACTTCTTTACTGCAAGCACAGTTGACCAGATTCCGAAACAGACGGCCTGCGGATTTCTTTATGGCTCCAACGAACTGATTCCTGTGCCTGATATTGATCACACGGCTCTTTTTGTGATTTTTGGAGGCAATCCCCTTGTTTCCGGCGGAAGCCTCATGACAGCTCCTGACATGCCGGGGAGAATAAAAAAGCTTAAAGAAAGGGGCGGAAAACTTGTCGTAATTGATCCGATGAAGACAAGAACGGCAGAAGCCGCAGACATCCATCATTTTATAAGACCTGGAACCGATGTGGCCCTTCTTTTCGCTATTGTGAGAATTCTTATAAAAGACTTCGGGCTTCCAAGGCATTCATACGATGACAGGCTCAAAAATTTAGATAAGCTTAGGGATTATTCAGAAATATTTACTGTGGAACTTGCTTCTAAAATTTGCGGAATACCAGAAGAGGCAATAAAAAATCTGGCAAAAGATATCTCTGAAACTGAAAAAAGTACGGTTTACGGTCGCATGGGTACAAGCACAGTGAGGTATGGAACCATATCGTCCTGGCTGATTGAGATCATCAATATTCTAACAGGCAACCTTGACAGACAGGGAGGCACAATGTTTCCGAAGCCTGCCCATATTCCTGAAAAGGCAAGATCCAAAAAGGGATTTGTGACAGGTAGATGGAAATCAAGGGTTTCCGGAGCGCCTGAAGTGGGAGGAGAAATTCCTGTTTCAGTGATGGCCGAGGAAATGGAGACTCCGGGTCAGGGTCAAATTAGAGCCCTTGTCACAGTGGCAGGAAATCCAGTTGTCGCAATACCTGAAAGCGAAAGGGTTGACCGGGCAATTGCAGGGCTTGATTTCATGGTAAGCGTCGATTTCTATATAAATGAAACCACAAGACACGCGGATGTTATTCTCCCGCCTGCGTCTCCTCTGTCCCACGGTCATTATGATTTCGTATTCCACGGGTTTGCGGTCAGAAACGGAGCCGTATACAGTCCACCTGTGATAGAAAAAAATGATGATGAAAGGGACAAATGGGAAATTCTTGCGCGGCTTGCTCTAATCGCTGATGGGAAAGGCCTTGAAACAGAAGCATCTGATCTTGGGGAAAGCATGGTGAACGAGCTTGCCCATGCCACAATAAAGGCAATAGGAGGCGAGGTTTCGGGGGTGACAAGGGAAATGCTGACCGGGCAGTTGACCGGAAAAACAGTACCAGAAAGAATCCTCGACTTTCTTCTGAAGATCGGGCCTTATGGTGACGGTTTCGGAATGAAGCCAGGCAGACTTTCACTTCAAAAGCTTCTTGAATCACCGCATGGCATTGACCTAGGAGCCCTGACATCGAGGCTTGGATCCGTAATATCGACGCCTGACAGAAAAATTGATCTCCTGCCTGAAGTTCTTGAAAATGAGATTAAAAATCTCTGCAAATGGGCTTCGTTAAATGAAAAATCTGAATCAGACATGCTTCTCATCGGCCGCAGACACATAAGAACAAATAATTCTTGGTTCCACAATCTTCCTTCCATGACAAAAGGCAACTCATGCAGCCTTATCGTAAATCCGACCGATGCATCAAGGCTCGGACTTTCAGATAAAGGCAAGGCAGAAATCAAATCAGATAAAGGGATAATAACAGTTCCGGTTTCAGTGTCTGATAGAATAATGCCAGGTGTTGTAAGTCTTCCCCACGGATGGGGCCATGATATGGAAGGAGCAAGACTTTCAAATGCGGAAAAAAATCCCGGAGTGAACACAAACAGAATCACTCCCAACAGATTTGATCCTTTGTGCGGAAACGCGGTGCTTAATGGAATTCCTGTAAAAGTGAGGGCTTTAAGATATTAAAATTGATCTGTATAACCCTCTCACAATAATGTGAGAGGGTTTGATCCTGAATATAAGAAATGAGTACAGATCATGCAAAAGCACAAGAAAAAATCATATCTTTCTTGCTATGATATAACGCCAATCCCCTGCCCTCTCGATCATTACAACTATTATCTTGCCATCCGAAGTCATGGAGCCAGTGCCAATACTTCCATCAATTGATATGCTTCCATCATCTGCAACTGAATAAGCGCCGCTGATTTCTGGTTGTTCACTGTCATCAGCCGAAGACTCAGTATAGGACCCATTTCCATCAAAGGTTAAATTACTTCTCTGGGTGAAAACCTTCTGAGGGTTTTTCCCAATTTCGCAGGCATAATATTTACCCTTAAGGGACTCTGTGCCAAGGCCGGATGATTTTTTAATTCCGACAGAAAAGTCATAGGCATTGCCACGATCATCCTTGATATTGGAAAAGAACATTTCGCCTTCTTTTCCAAGCATCCCATCCATCAGCGTATCAGATCCAACTCTTAGCGTACCATCATCAGAAACCTGATAATACTGATTCTCGGTTCCATTGTTCACCAAATTCCTGCCATCAAAAGTCACCGTGCTTTTTGAAAGTGAAAAGGATACGCCAGCACCTCCGCCCCATGTAAGCCTGTTCATATGAAAATCGCCATTCAAACTGGAATTGGTCATATATGAGGATCTCTGAAATGCGAGGCAAAGGCTGGTCTCATTTTCTTCATTTTCATCCAAAGTAGCAAAAACTCTTATTTTTCTGTCAGAAGTGATGAATCCGGATCTGTAATCCTTACCGACATCGAGCATATAACCTTTTCGTATTCTATAAGCTCCGCTTTTCTTTGACTCATCTTTATTGACTTCTTCGTCCGTACCGTTAATTACCGAAGTCTCCAGATATGACAAATTATCATTGAACTTAAATCTTGTATTCCTGCTTTTCCCGCTCAGGGTGGTCAGAGCGATTGAGTCTGTGTCCTGGGCATAACCAACTTCACTTGAGTCGCATCCAGCAATTAAAACTGCAAAAATAAGAACAGAGCATGAAAATATCAGCCGTATGCAACCATTCACTCCATTTTTCTTCATCAAACATCCTCCGAAACGGATCTATAAATCATGTTAATAAAACAATTAAACATATTCAAAAAATTATGAAACCAGGCCTGAATTTAAACATACCGGCAAATGTCTTTTGTTTCTTCATGGTATTTTTCAAGCCCGACCTCCCTCATCCTCTCATTCATGATAATCCACCTTTTCTTCAGGTCAGGATCAAAATTAACTCTGGCGCATGGAAATTCCGGACACTCAAAGCAGAAAGATATCGTCTTTTCTCTGGTACATGAGGCTACAACGCATCCTGGGTAGCAGCCTTCCCCTTTTCTGCATCCAGTACATTCCTGTTCCCCAATAAAATCCACAAAAGCTCTGAAAGATTTGTAATTTTTGAACTCCGGCTTGAAGGTTGAAAAGCGATCAGCATAGGATTCAAAATTCTCACCAAAAAGATCGGCAAGTTTTCTTGAAATCACAGCGATCTCGCCATCTTTTTTGTATAGGCACTTTCTACAGCTCAGCCCACACGTAGCCAGATCTTCAAGAATATAATCAGGATACTTACTCATTTTTTCCATAATTGAAGGGACTCTGATTGCTCTTTGATATACGCGGTTAACCACGTTCATGATTGAGGATGGTATTTTATAGATTAAATGGGAAAATATGAAGCAATTATTTTAACAGACATTTTTTTTACCGAAAAGCGCAATATTATGGAATCGCAAAAAGTCAAAAAGGGCATTGGCGTCATTCCGGGCTTGATCTGGCATCCAATATTTTCAGACACTTCTGGATTCCGGTCTGCGCCGGAATGACAGGAATTGGACTTTTTGCGACCTGGTCAATATCAATGTCAGGCTATAGAAATGAAAAAGCTGATTTTCTGACAAGATAAAGTCGAAAATCAGCTTTAAAAATTCAATCAATTATAGAATTTGGAATCTCTTGGAGCAAGATAAACACGGATCTCAGCCGTTGCATATCCATCCTTGAATTCAACAGAATGAACCCTTGCTCCCCTCATATAAGTATTCACCTCGGTTGTAATAACATCTGAGGTCACCTCGCTCATGCCGGCCCTTGTGCTTGAATGAAGAATTATCCCGCCAAGACGTTCTGCAAGTTTTCTATAGCCATCTATTATCGCAGCTCTCTCTGCCATGAACCTCTTTTGGGCAGGAGATCCGGTTTCAGGCTCAAGACCCTTTCCTGTTGCCGCGACCATCATTTTTTCGTCACTTTCAGGAGCTTCAATACCAGGCACAATATTATCGTTTTTATTGACTTTGTTCTCATATTTCAAAACCTGATTGTCAGTCGAGCATCCTGATAAGCCTGAAAAAGATGTAATAAGTACAAGAACAATAAAAATAAAATATTTGTGGGCAGACATAATTAACCTCCAGAGCTTGGCAACAAGGAAAAAAATTCCACTTAAACTGAGCAAATGCTATAAACAATATTTGTTTATGCCAGAATAAATGTCCTTCAAACATTGCGTATCAATGCAAAAGCAATGAAATAAACATATTAATCCAAAACGAGCAATAACCTGAACACAATATAAAGCAATTAACAGGCCAGAAAAAAGCCTTTTCTGACAATAAACATGTTTTAATATATTCTTAATCCAATCAGGGAATTCAAAGCTCACGGGACAAATAATATTTTGACGTAACTTAAATCTTTAATCACTCTTTTCGTCATGAAACTGACATTACTTAAGCAAAAAAAAATACACTAATCATAAAATATGCCAAAGATGAACCCCAAGCTAAAAACGATAATGCCAACCCTGATCAAAGCGGTTCTGATACTGGCGCTGCCATTAATGCTTTATGCAGGTACAAAAACCCCAAATATAGAATTTTATGCTGTGACTGTTGAAACAACCATAACAGACGGAATAACTACTGAATCAATATTTTACATGGCGCCTGCTGATGAAGAATACAGGATTGATGGTTTCACAATGGAAGTCGCGCAAGGTTCATCTACTGAAGATTCAAAAAATCCTTTTGAGGATTCAGTAAACGACGCTCTTTCGAAACTGACGGCGAACAAAGGCCTTAAATCTGTGCTCAGCAAACAGAGAGTTCTTGATGGAAATCTCACAAGCATGACGGTGATGAAACACCAAGGATTTATTAAATATCCTTATAAAATAAGAATCATGAAAAAAGGGCCGAAGAATGAAACAAATGTAGAGATTGAAGTTGAGTTCAGCGCTTTTTCAATGCCGTCTGAATGGGGTTGGCAAAGGTTTAAAAAAAGCGTTTCAAACAATTTCTCTGATGTGGTATCCGTATTCCGACAAATTTGGGACTAATTCCGATTCGCATTCAAGCCCTCCCCGATTCATATTAAAGGGTTGGCATCATCTTGAATGCAAAAAAGGAATAACCAGCCCAGGACTGATCCGAATCATTATTAAAATGCGATCCTGATGGAAAATCAAAATAATGCATATTTACGCTAAAAAAATATCCGTGGAAACCGGCATAAGGCCTGAACAGATAGACGCTACACTGGCGCTTCTTGAAGAAGGAGCAACGGTTCCCTTTATTGCAAGGTACAGAAAAGAAGTTACAGGAACACTTGATGAAGTGGCCATAACGACGATCAGGGACAGGGCTCTCCAGATTAAGGAACTGGATGACAGAAAAGAAGCTGTCATCAAATCCATGACTTTAGGGAATCACCTTACGCCTGAGCTTGAGGAAAAGATCAGAAAAGCTGACACCCTCGCAGAAGTTGAAGACATATATTTGCCATACAAGCCAAAGAGAAAGACAAAAGCCTCAGTAGCAAGGGAAAAAGGACTTCAGCCCTTAGCAGACGCCATCATGGAACAAAAAGGCATTGATCCCAATGAAATTGCAAAAGAGTTTATAAATCCTGAAACTGTACCCGAAATTGAAGATGCCATAGAAGGCGCTCTTCATATCATTGCTGAAATCATAAGTGAAAACGCAGAAGCAAGGGCTGAACTACGTCGTCTTTTCCTTGAAAAAGGCACTGTTTCAAGCAAAGTAATTCCGGGGAAAGAAGAAGAAGGCGCAAAATATAGGGATTATTTTGAATGGAGCGAACCTGTTGCCACATCTCCTTCCCATAGAATTCTTGCCATGAGAAGAGCTGAAAAAGAAGAATTTATAAGTCTTACAATAGCTCCACCTGAAGATGAGGCGCTCATTCTCCTTGAAAAAAGGTTTGTGACCGGAAAAGGCAAAGATTCCGCCCTTGTTCGGGAAGCAATACATGACGGATACAAACGCCTGCTTTCAAGATCCATGGAAACTGAAATCAGACTAGCTACAAAGGAAAAGGCAGACAGCGAGGCTATAAGGGTTTTTGCCGAAAATCTAAGACAGCTTCTGATGTCCTCTCCACTTGGACAAAAAAAAGTAATGGGAATAGATCCCGGATTCAGAACAGGCTGCAAAGTTGTGTGCCTGGACAGTCAGGGCAAACTTCTTTCCAATTTCAACATATATCCCCATGCTTCGGACGCTCAGCGCACACAATCGGCTAATGCCGTAGCAGCGATGATAAAAGAATTCGGAATCGAGGCTGTGGCGATCGGAAACGGAACTGCAGGCAGGGAAACAGAATCGTTCTGCAGGGAAGTCATAGGCTCAAAAATACCTATAATAATGGTGAATGAAAGCGGGGCATCCATTTATTCAGCCTCTGATGTCGCAAGGGAAGAATTCCCTGATCAGGACATCACAGTAAGAGGTTCGGTCTCAATCGCAAGAAGACTTATGGATCCGCTTGCAGAACTTGTCAAGATTGACCCCAAATCCATAGGAGTCGGCCAGTATCAGCATGACGTTGATCAGTCCGCCCTGAAGCAGTCCCTGGATGATGTCGTTATAAGCTGCGTAAACAAGGTCGGAGTTGAGGTAAACACTGCAAGCAGCCAGCTTCTTTCCTATGTTTCGGGTCTTGGACCTTCCCTTGCAAAAAACATAGTCAATTTCAGAAATGAAAATGGACCGTTTAAAGCCCGTGAAGCGCTGAAAAAAGTTCCGCGTCTTGGGCCAAAGGCATTTGAACAGGCCGCAGGCTTTCTAAGAGTCAGGGGCGGAAAAAATCCCCTTGATGAAAGCGCTGTTCATCCTGAAAGCTATCATATTGTAATGAAAATGGCCGAGGATCTTGGCTGCGGACTCTCTGACCTCATGAAAAACGATGAGATTAGAAGCAGAATACAGATAAAGAATTATGTCACTGATAAAATAGGTCTACCAACCCTTACAGATATCATGTCAGAACTCGCAAAACCAGGAAGAGATCCTAGGGAGAGCTTCGAGACCTTTGCATTTTCCGAAGATGTGCATAAAATGTCAGACCTTGTTCCTGGCATGAAACTGCCTGGAATCGTCACAAACATAACAGCATTCGGCGTGTTTGTTGATATCGGTGTACACCAGGACGGGCTTGTTCATATCAGTGAGCTTGCAGATAAATTTGTCAAAAATCCGGCGGACGTTGTCAAAGTTCATCAAAAAGTCAAAGTGACTGTCATGGAAGTCGATGAAAAAAGAAAGCGCATATCGCTTTCCATGAAATCAGCTCCTGAAATGCCAGACAATAGCGCTGCAAAGGAGCAAAAAACAGAATCAAAGCATATTCAAAAAGGGAAGCCTGCCCCTAAAAAAAGCACAAAATCTGATAATAGCAAGAACATCCCATTTAATAATCCTTTTGCCGATCTTTTGAAAAAGGGCTAAAAATGAAGGCGGTAATACAGAGAGTAAAAAAAGCCATGGTTGAGGTTGATGGTGAAATAACGGGTAAAATTGGCCCCGGAATCCTTGTGTTCCTTGGAGTTGGAGATGAAGACTCAATAAAGGAAGTTGACTGGATGGCGGACAAGATTTCGGGCCTGAGAATATTTGAAGACGAGACAGGAAAAATGAATCTGTCTCTCATGGATGTAGAAGGATCGGCTCTTGTAGTTTCACAGTTCACGCTTTACGGAGACTGTAGAAAAGGCAAACGCCCGTCTTTCGCATCTGCTGCTAAACCTGAAATCGCAAATGCTCTCTATGAGGATTTCATAAAAAATTTCAGACTAAAAGGCATAAATACGGAAACAGGAAGATTTCAGGCAATGATGGATGTTTCACTTGTCAATGACGGTCCTGTTACCCTTATCATAGAGAGTCCGGAGAAAAAGGCGTGAATATTCGAATCATAACTGGCAATTTATTCCTTATATTATGCTGCATGTTCATTGCATCAACGTCTATAGCGGCCCAGTCAATAAAAGACATTGAATCTGCAATCGGAAGCAGTGACAGTCTTTTGGTAACTTCATCTGATGGGACTGTTCTTGCCGCAAAAAATGAAAATAATCCCCTTGTTCCGGCCTCAACCCTGAAAATATTAACTTCGCTCTGTGCCATTCATTATCTCGGCGAAGACTACAGATTCCCGGTAAAGTTTTACTTAAGAGATAACAAGGATCTCATTATTGAAGGATTCGGGGATCCTCTCCTTGTTTCCGAAGCGATAGGCAATTATTGCAAAGATGTTTCGAGTATTTTGAAATCAAAAGGAATAAAATCCATTCGTAATATAATTACGGATGATTCCTATTTTGATAAAAATATTACTATTCCGGGAGCAACCATTTCTTCTGATCAACCGTATGATGCTCCAGTCGGAGCATTAAGCGTAAACTTCAACAGCATTTCTTTCAAAACAGTATCCAAAAGACTCGAAACCTCTGAATCACAGACACCTCTAACGCCGACAGCATTAAGCGTAGCAAAAAAAAGCGGATTAAAATCAGGCAGAATTCCGCTGCCACCAGACAGAAGAATAATCAATGCTTACAGCGGGGAAATCTTCAAATATTTCCTTGAAAAAGCCGGAACAAAAGTGTCAGGAATTCAGACAGATGGAGTTAAGGGGTCAAAAGACGTTCTTATTCACACAGCCTATTCTCAGCATGACATAAAAAAAGTAGCATCAAAGCTCCTTGAATTCTCAAGCAATTTCATGGCAAATCAGGTATTTCTCGCTGTTGCCGGAAAGTATTCCGGAAGTCCTGCAAGTCTTGAAGGCGGTACAAAAGCCGCAAAAGACTATACAGAATCCATTCTTGGCATAAAAAACCTGTCCATTGTCGAAGGATCAGGACTTTCCAGAGAGAATAAAATAACTGCCTTACAAATGGGAAAAATCCTTGAAGCTTTCTATCCTTTTCATCAATTGATGAAGCACAAAAACGGGGCCTTCTTCAAAACAGGCACCTTAGATGGTGTGAGTACAAGAGCAGGATATATAGAAACAGAATCTGGCGAAATGCATAAATTTGTTATTTTTTTAAACACAAACGGCAAAAATGCTGAACCAGTTCTTGGAATGCTGAAGGACGCAGTAAATCATTTGTAGATATGATCATAATGATGGACTCGCAAAAAATCAGAAAAAATATTATCGTCATGCCGGACTTGATCCGGCATCTTTGTATTTTCAGATACTTCTTGATTCCGGCCTTCGGCTGAATGACGGAAATTGGACTTTTTGCGACCTCGTCAATAATAGGGTTGATAAGAGAACCGTTTTAAAAAATATCGGTAACTATTCAGCTTAACATTTTTATTCTTGGAAAACCCTTTTTGTAAAAAGTGTTTTCCAAACCTTTCCCAAAAACTCTTCAGTCGACTTGGCCATTGTGCTTTCAAGTAAGGCAAGGCAGAGAAATATTGAACGTTAACTGTGTACAATGCCAATCAGCAACAAACCCAAAAGTTTTTTGCTTAGCTTTTTTTCAAAAAAGCGAACTTAAATGCATTATGCTGAATAATTACAAATATCGTTAATAACTCTTGCCAAGGATTCCATTTTTAAATTATTGTACCCCTGTTAATCACGCTGACATCTAAATCACCCACCAAACAATGATTCTGGAAGGTATGAGTTGAATTTCTGGCTTATGAAGACAGAGCCGCAGGTTTTTTCCATCTTTGATCTTAAAGATAAAGGAACAGATTCCTGGGAAGGCGTAAGAAACTATCAGGTCAGAAACTTCATGAGGGATGTGATGAAGCCCGGAGACAAGGCCATAATCTACCACAGCGGCAAAAAACCGGAAGCTGTGGGAACTGCGGTTATCACAAGCTGCGGATATCCTGATCACACAGCCTGGGACACAGGAAACAGATATTATGATCCGGCTTCAAAGCCCGAAAAACCGATATGGTTCATGGTGGATGTCCGGTTTGAAAGTATGTTCGATAAACAGGTCGACCTGAAGACCATGAGAGAAATAAAAGAGCTTGAGGATCTTGTAATTCTTAAAAAGGGTAACCGTTTATCCATAACACAATTAACAGAAACTGAATTTGATACGATTGTAAGACTATCCCAAAAATAGCGTAACTATTCAGCGCGCTGATATACGGAGTCACACATTGCAGTAGTGACTTCTGGCAAGCTTTTTCCCAAATAGATACTGTCCTGGACACTATCAACTAAAAACAAGACAGAACCATAAATCTAAGTAGTATTCATGTCGCTATATATGCACCAACAATTTAAAACCCTGGTGAAAAATGAAAAAAAACAAAATCGAATCAAATATACTCGAATACCTCGCCATCACAGACACAGAAATTCTTAAAAGAAAACAGCTTCTGAGATTTTCCCTTACAGATGCACAGATACTTGGTCAATTCAGGAAACAGTTTACGGAAAAGACCGATCAAGTTGCGGAAGAGTTCATCAAAGCCGTAAAAACAATCCAGGCTTTTTCAAAATTCAACACAGACAGCTCGCTTGACCATATCATCCCGTCCCTGAAATCCTATGTCGAAATGTTTTTCGGAGGCGTTTACAGTAAGGAATATGTTCAGAACAGGCTTGAAATAGGGCTTATATGCAGGGCAAACGGAATTGAACCCAAATATTTTCATGCTGCCTCAAAAATACTTAAGGACATAATATTTGATACAATAAAAAGCACGGTCAACGACAGAATCCTCGACGACTTCGTGGTTGACGCTATTGACAAGCTCATGGCCTTTGATGTCAGTCTCGCTGCCGACGCATATATTAATTCACCGTTTATTCCAAGAATGGATTCACCGCAACCTGAACCTCAGCAAACAAAGCCTGATAGCAAAAAGCAGAACAAGGCTTCTGCAACCAATCCATTTGCCTCGGCATTTTTCAAGGTTGCAGAACAGAATAAAAAACTCAGAACAGCCATGAAAAAAGAAACGGTAAACAATCCTTTTGCCCTGGCTTATTTCAAGGTTGCCGCCCGCCAGCACGAGCTCATGCAATTCAATGACTTAAGAAAAAAGCAGATGAATCCCCTGGCCCTCGCCTATTTCAAAGCTGTAAACCAGAACAGGGATCTCCAGGCTAAACTTGCCAAGGATACACTCACAGGACTTTACTCCCAGGACGTTTTCACCGATTTTCTAAAAAGGAACATTTCGTATTCAAAAAGAATTTCCTTTCCAATTGCCATGGCGTGCATGGAAATAGAAGATTATAACGAGTTCATAGAGGTGGAAGGAATAACAAGGGCTGACGAAGCAATAGCATTCATTGGTGCCATGCTTCAGGAAGTGATCAGGGATGTTGACCTAGCAAGCAGGTCAGAGGGCAGATTTTATGTAGTATTCCCAGGAACTTCGGGCCAGAATGCGCTTGTCTGCTGCAAGAGAATTGTGGACTGTTTCTCATCCGTATACGGACGCAAGCTTACCATGGGCATCGCAGACACCGGGCCTGAAAACTTCGTGACAAGCGAAGTATTTCTGGAAATGGCACTCGAAAACATGATAAAGGCCGGTGAGGAACCAAAAGAATTTACTGATGATGATATTTATCAGGAAGTAGAAATCACCTAAATTCCATTCTGCATTAAAAGTGCTACCTGTGTTGGCTACGTCGTCGGCTCCTCGACGTACAGAGGACGTACGCCTGCGTCGCCTTCTCCTTGCCGCCTGGTTATCATCTTGAATGCAAAACGGAATAAGTTATTAGAAATTTCGGATTAATGATAGAATCAGGCATAGCAAAAAAAATAATAGACAGGGCTGAATCCAGACTAAACAGAATAATATCTAAAGACAGGATCAGAATAAAAAAAGAGATCAACTTTTTGAGAAGATCTCTCAATAATATTAAAGACGGAATCCTTCCTGCGGCCATCTCAGGAAGGATTCACGGCCTTGAAAAAGCCATTGAAAGAGCCACCCAAATAAAAAACGCAAGACGAAGCAAAGCTCCTTCCCCGACTTTTGACCTTTCGCTTCCCATAAATGAACGCAAAGACGAAATAATCTCAGCGATCAAGAACAACCAGGTAATAATCATATCCGGTGAAACAGGATCTGGAAAAACCACCCAGATTCCAAAGCTCTGTCTTTCTGCTGGCCGAGGCATAGACGGTAAAATTGCCTGCACCCAGCCAAGAAGAATTGCCGCAGTCTCTGTCGCAGAACGAATTTCAGAAGAGCTTGGAGAGGAATGCGGAAAATCATGCGGCTACAAGGTCAGGTTCAGGGATGAAACCAGCAGGGACGGATATATAAAAGTCATGACTGACGGCCTTCTTCTTGCTGAAACAAGGAGCGACGGACTTCTTTCTGAATACGACACCATTATCGTAGATGAGGCCCATGAGCGAAGTCTCAACATTGACTTCATACTCGGAATTCTGAAAAGGCTTCTTAAAAAAAGAAGAGACCTCAAGCTTGTCATCACATCCGCAACCATAGATACAGAAAAATTCTCAAAAGCTTTCTGGGATGCGCCCATTATCGAAGTTTCAGGCAGAACCTTTCCTGTAGAAACAATCTATATGCCTCCTCCTGAAACAGAAAACGAGGAAGACGCACCTTCACAGGTTGAAATGGCCGTTAAGGCCGTTGACAGAATACAGTCTGAAAGCGCTTATGGGGACATCCTGATCTTCATGCCCACAGAGCAGGACATAATGGAAACCATAAACCTGCTTTCAGGTAGAAACTACAAAAGCGCTGCACTGATGCCATTATACGCCAGAATGCCTGCATCTGAACAGTCCAAGGTTTTTAAGAGAGCAGAAGCCAGAAAAATAATAGTTTCAACCAATGTCGCTGAAACATCCCTCACAATTCCGGGCATTAAATATGTAATAGACTCGGGCGTTGCAAGAATAGCCCAATATATGCCGAGAACAAGGGCTACTGCCCTTCCTGTGTCTCCAATTTCAAGAAGCAGCGCAAACCAGAGAAAAGGCCGCTGCGGGCGTGTCGAGGACGGTATCTGCATCCGCCTTTTCTCTGAAGATGATTTTGATTCAAGACCACTTTATACGCTTCCTGAAATTTCCAGATCCAATCTGGCTGAAGTTCTTTTAAGGATGATCGCCCTTAATCTTGGCAAGGCGGAAGAATTCCCTTTCATTGATCCTCCGAATCCTCGGGCAATAAAAGACGGTTATGAAATTCTCATTGAGCTTGATGCTGTAAAACGTGATCCTGAAAAGGACGAGTACGTGCTAACGGAAAAAGGCTCGACAATGGCTAATCTGCCGCTCGATCCGAGATTTTCCAGAATGCTCATGGAAGCCGATAAATTAGGCTGTTTAGAAGAAATGGTCATACTTGTGTCTGCCCTGACCGTAACCGATCCACGAGAGAGGCCTCAGGAAAAGGCAAAGGAAGCAGACGCTGCCCAGGCTGTTTTTAAGGATAATTTTTCAGATTTTGTCTCTATTCTCAACATATGGAATAAATGCCAGGAAGCCCTTGAAAAAACAAGAAACTCTTCAAAGCTGAGAAAATTCTGCGTCCGCCATTTCATCTCGTTTAAAAGAATGAGGGAATGGATGGATCTGACTGATCAGATCAGACAAATGATGACAGAAAGCGGATACACGATCACAAGCTTCAAGGGGCCTGAAAAAATAGCAAAAACAGAAAAATTCAGTCCTCTTTACACAGCGCTTCACAAGGCAATCCTGAGCGGAACGATTTCAAACATTGCCCAGAAAAAAGAAAAAAATTTCTACAGATCGGCCAGGGGCAAGGAAGTAATGATCTTTCCCGGATCCGGAGTTTTTGGAAAAGGCGGTGACTGGATCACTTCGGCCGAACTTGTGGAAACATCAAAATTGTACTCAAGGTGCGTCGCAAACGTTGACGCTTCCTGGATCATGGAAATCGGCAGCCATCTTTGCAAAACAGAAACATTTGAGCCGCACTGGAACAAAGAGCGCGGAGAAGTCACGGCATACGAAAAAATAACCCTTTACGGCCTTGTCCTTGAAGCGAGACGCAGAATTAATTATGCCAGAATCAACCCTTCGGAAGCATCTGAAATATTCCTAAGAAGCTGTCTGGTTCAGGAAGAAATAGCAACGCCCTTCCCTTTCATGGAACATAACAGGGACCTGATAGATTCCATCAGAAACATGGAGGACAAGCTCAGGAGAAGAGACATACTCGCCGGCGAAGAAGCCATATACAAATACTACAAGGATAGCTTGCAGGAACTTGGCCTTCCGATATTTGATACAAGAACCCTTTCAAAAATAATACGTCAGAAAGGCAACGATTTTTTAAAAATTACAAAGGAAAAGCTAATAAGATACTGGCCCGAGGATGAAGTTGCCACTGCTTATCCGGACAGCATAGAGATCAGCGGAGTTCCGCTAAAATGCGAATACAGATTCAGCCCGGGATCGGACGACGACGGAGTGACAATAAAAATTCCTTCGACTGTAGCTCACAGGATAAACGCGGACAGAATCGACTGGCTTGTTCCAGGCCTTCTTGAAGAGAGAATTCTTCATATTCTTAAAAATCTGTCCAAGGATTACAGGGTGAAGCTGTCCCCTCTTTCCAAGGCCGCAGAAATAATTGCTGCTGAAATAGATACCGAGGGCAGCTTTTTTGCACGCCTTGGTGAATTCATATATAAAAAATTCGGGATAAACATCCCGACTGAGGCATGGTCTGAATCAAATATTCCTGATCACCTCAACATGAGGATAGTCATTGAATCAGAAGGCGAGGAAGCAGCTTCGGGCCGCGGCAAAAAGGTATTGATCGAAGCTCCCATTCCTGGTGAAGACTCGGATTTTTTCTCTAAAGCCAGAAAAAAATATGAAAAGGATGATATCATAGAATGGAGCTTTGATGAATTACCTGATTTCATAATCATAGGCGAGAAAAATGGAATAAAGGAATATGCTTACCCCGCCCTTTGCATCGAAGAAGAAAACATAGCCCTCAGACTTTTCAAAACTTCAAATGATGCGGTATTTGAACACAAGGCCGGAGTTTCGGCTCTTTTCTCAAGGATTTTTTCCAAGGAGCTAAAAAATCTTAAAAAAGACATGCGCATTTCAAGGCAGGACATAGAATCGTCAAGATACTTCTGCGGAGCTGCCAAGATAGAAAACCTTGTGATAGAAGCCCTAACAAAAAAACTGTTTGAAAAAAACATCAGGAAAAGGGACGAATTCGAGGCAATTGCGGAAAAATCAGCCCAGAATCTTTTTGCAGAATCACGCATCATTGTCGAAAAAGCAATGTCAGTGATAAACGCTTATTCGGACGCATCGACCAAACTTGCTCAAATGGCCCAAAAAAACAGTAACCGCGCTCTTTTTCTGGAATTCATTGAAGAGAGAAGACGTGAAATAGCCAGAATAGTTCCTGAAAGATTTCTTACTATCTATGATGATTCCACTATGGAAAATCTGACAAGACTTCTCAGATCATGCATTTTGAGGAGCGAGCGTGCAGCTACAAGCCTTGAAAAAGACAGACAGAAAGGCGCCCAGGTGGCTGTTTTCGAGAAAAAACTTGATGAAGTCATAAGCAGTCTCACATCGTCGGCATCACCTGAAAAAAGAAGACTAGTTGAGGATTTTGTCTGGCTACTTGAAGAATTCAAGATATCGGTATTCACTCCTGAAATAGGAACAAAATTCAAGATATCTGCAAAGAAGCTGGAGGAGAGTATCGGGGCTATAAACAGAACTTTATAGGGGGGCGCTTTTTGAAAAAAACTCAGTAAAAACTTTTCAGAGTCATGAATAATATGCATAAAAAAGACTGTTATTATTAATAAAAATACTATGCCGACTTATCATCAGGCCTGCTGGGCTGATAAAAAGACAAGATAATCATAAATGATGGCGCTGGACTGTTCTGAAAGATTCTCAAATCTCAGGCCGACAATCTCACTTGAGCCTTCTTTTCTAAGATTCTGAATTGAGCCTGTCAGCTCGACATCCCCTTCCCTTCCAGGAAACTGGCAATAAAGGGTTATTGTGCTTCCTGTCCTCAGCTTTACCTTGGAATTAAGCTGATATTTAAAGCTGCACCCGCAGCCTTCCTCGCTCAAATCCTTTATTATCCCATGTCTTTCAATACTACTGACAATGACCTTGGCAGGAATAAGACAATCGTTCCTGCGGTACGAACGGATGGTCTGGCTCTGCAAAAATTTGGGGTATACGAAAAGCACCATCTGCACAGGTTTGTCGATGATGTCTATTATCTTTGTTGGAAAAGCGTATACTGTACCATTGTGAAGATATTTGATAACCATGGGGTTACCAGGAAAAAGCTTATGCTTGATCATCGAATAATTAGATGGCTGGGAAGCGATAAAGTATTCGTTTGCTTTAAGGCCTACAAATAGACTGTTTATCGGAATATTGACGTCTTCCAATTCCAGCAGCAGTTTCGTTCCAAGCTCGATATTAACCTGGACGTTTGCTTCCATGCTGAGATTTTTTATTCTATCGATGTCGTCCATTCTTCACCTTTACCTTGCAGATTGCCATCATTTTCTAACCGTTTCCCAATTCCAAAGACTCTCAAAAAAAATCAATCCCGCTGCTCAACGATTCTTATGGCTGTCTCAAGATCATAAACCAGCTTGCCTGAATAGCCTGCTTTTTTGCTGCTTTTTTCCAGAAGCTCTCTGTACATAGGATCGCCGATTCTGATCATCTGTGACATTCCAGCTTTAGAGAGCAGGTCCTGGATGCCCAGCAGCCACTCAGCATTCTCTGGTTTTATTTTGAATTTGGTTAGATCGGCAATACAGGCAAAATCGGCCTGTAAACCTTCTATTTCGTTTTTTATTGACTCTGAAATGGATTTGACTTCATCCGCGCTGATGATTCCAGTTAGCGTAATATACAGCCTGTTTTTTATTTGATCTGCCTTTATTTCATACATGGCTATGACCTTTTGCGTCTGGATGAATTAATAAAGATTCCTGCAATGACATTGTTTGCTCATGGACTGTCAAAAAATCAGATATAGTAATGGCTAAGCATTCAGCAGCTATCTGAAAGGTATAAGAATTATTACTCAGATTGATCATGTTATCGCCCAGGTAGCTTAAAAAGTCAAGTGAGCGTAGAGTCCACACAGCCCCACATTTAAAACAAATTATTCAAATTTCATCCAATTCTCATTACCATGAGCAGATAGAATAGACTTAATCAAGTCATTTATTCAGACTTTAACACTCAGAAGATTGATTTGAGGGAAATATAAACCAGAGAATTTGCGTATTTTTCTTTAGACTTCACCTATTCTTCATCTATTCTCTAAAAAAAGATTATTTCTGAAGCATTTGGTTACTGATCATATCCCAAATAACAAATAGACCTGAAGCCTCTGCTTGCTCAAAAAATGCTTATTTTTCAGCTTGAATATTATTTTCAGACCCTGACACAAAGCCCATAATATCCTTCCAGAAAATTGGAGTTGCGATGGAACTCCAACTATTATGGCCCGCGCCCTTTGATATCCAGAGTTTCTTTTTACCACCAAAACTTTCATACAAATTTCTGGAACATTCAGGAGGGATAATTTCGTCATTTTCTGCCATAACTACAGCAAGAGGTCCTTTGAAGGCCTTAAGATTTTCTATACTGTCATATTTCTCCTTCAAAAGAAGCTCCACAGGTAGATACCAATAAAACTTCTTTGCCACATTAACTATTCTGTCCCAAGGCACTATAAGGGCAGCGCCTTCGGATTCTGCCTGGGAAATTACGCCAGCTGCAACACCGCTTCCAAGAGATTCTCCCACTATGTAGACAGGACGGCCGTATTTAATTCTGGCAAATCTTACAGATTCGACTCCGTCATTCACGAGATTCTTTTCGTCTAAT
This sequence comes from Desulforegula conservatrix Mb1Pa, assembly GCF_000426225.1. Taxonomy (NCBI): domain Bacteria; kingdom Pseudomonadati; phylum Thermodesulfobacteriota; class Desulfobacteria; order Desulfobacterales; family Desulforegulaceae; genus Desulforegula; species Desulforegula conservatrix. The sequence goes on along the minus strand of NZ_AUEY01000068.1, from coordinate 482 downwards.
TTGCCGTCTCTTGCCCCGTATCCAGGATGTTCATGAAGAATAACCCTGTAGCCAAGTGCGGAAAGAGAATCCGCGTACCATATTCTCTCTATTACTGATCCTGCATTTCCATGAAACATCACAACTGTTCCAAGAATCTTCTTATTTGCTGGTGGTTCTGCTATTATTCCCCTGTAATCAGATTTATCAGGCCAGAATTTAAGATCCGGTCTTTGCTTTGAAAACAATTCAAGTTCTTTTACAGTATATTTTGTAGGATAATGAATCAGATTCTCCTGGAAAAACCATGCAAATCCAATAATCAATATTCCAAACACAATGACTGCAATTACTATATTTTTACAGAGCTGCCTCAAGAATTTCATTTATTATCCTTTCAATAGTCTATTTGATTACCATTTTTACTCCGCCATGCTTATCTTAAGGCATGTGAAAGATTATCCAGATATGATGGAGGTGTAGCATGGCAAAAAATATGATCC
>NZ_AUEY01000065.1 GCF_000426225.1 Desulforegula conservatrix Mb1Pa | reverse complement strand
ACCACCTATCACTGGATGCTTTCAGCTCGCTCGGCAGCTTGTCCAGATCCCTGTATTTCCTCGCTGTCTTTTCATCCATGCCAGCTTGCAATGCCGAGATTACAAGGCTTTTTCCCGCGCTTAAATTTTTCTTCAATTTCTTCACCTGATTGTCAGTGATCATCCAATGATCCTCCATATCACAACATTGGATAACCGGGTTTGCATTAAGCGGGAATTCTAATTGTCGTCAGGGGGGATTTATAACTGTCGTTGATCACCGGCGTAGTGTCATAAATGCCATTCGATGAATTGATGATCTTTTTCCATTTCAGAGTTCCATCAGCATTATTAGCATAAAGATATTGATTTGCCCCCCAGTATACAGTTCCGCCATTACTTACCACAGGGGCATACTTTGAAAATGGATCCTGTTCGTCTTCCTTGAAATATTTCCATTTTATGGTTCCATCTGAAGCTATGGCATAAAGGGTGCCTTTAGATGTGATGAGATACAGGGTTCCATCATTTGAAAGAGCCATACTTGTATTTATCTGATCATCAATCTCAACTTTCCATTTTGTCTTTCCTGAAACGGAAGCCGCACAGGCCTGATCAGACATTTGTGATTCGTTTCCGGCAGAGTCAAAGGCCATAATGGCATAGCAAACCTGCCCTTCCCCTGAAACACCGGTATCTGAAAATGAAGTGGATGTGACCGTCGCATGATGAGCACCGTTTTTGTATATTTTGTATCCTGCAACAGCGACATTGTCTGATGATGCGGACCATGAAAGGTCGTGCGAGGATGCTGAAGAAACCAGCCTCAGATTTGCAGGAACAGAAGGAGGCTGGACATCTCTTGCGGCAGGTGAGTCAACACAGCTTTCAACGCTTTTAGCTGATTCATTGCCAGAAGCGTCAAATGAGGAAACTGTATAGCAATACCTTGTTTCAGGTAAAACTGAGGAATCGCTTAAAGATGTATCTGTAGCTTCCGAAATTTTCACTCCGTTCCTGAACACCCTGTATCCTGCGACTGTCTTGTTATCGATAGATGCTGCCCAGGTAATCTTTACTCCGGAATCTGTAACAGAGGCAGAAACACCTGAAGGAACAGAAGGAGGCTCTGTATCAGGCTGAGGAGGAACATCGACGCAGGTTGACCGGCTCTGCTCCGACTCGTTTCCAGCTTCATCTATGGCTGAAACAGCATAGCAGTAATTTCCGGGATCAGGAATGGCGGTGTCAATGTATGAAGTCCCGCCGGATTCGGCCATCATGGAACCATTTCTGTAAATCCTGTATCTTGCGACTCCAGTATTGTCGGACGCCGCAGGCCAGCTTAAAGCAACTCTTCCGGGTGAAACCTCGGGCGCGCTTACATTTTCCGGCTTTGAAGGACTCTGGGTGTCCCTCTCATCTGGTTTGTCACCGCCGCCTCCGCTGCCGTTACAGGCAAAAACAGTTATGAGCATAAATAAAAGAAAAATGAACTTCATTAAGTGACTGTGTTTCACGACAGTCTCCCGAATCATATTAAAGTTAAGGTTTGAGTGCATATATTGCTTTTTCAGATCCGGTAATGATTGTTCCGTCAGCAGATACTGAAGCAATCGTTCTTGAAATACCTGTAAAAAATATCCAATCAGCAGCTCCATCCGGTTTGAAGGTTCTCAGGTATCCGCTATTAGAGTCTACCAACAAAAGCCCTCCGTTTTTCCCGACCGATAGAGATAAAGGAGGCACGCCAGCCGAGGGATATGCGCCTTTTGTTTCCCATATGATTGAGCCGTCAGGATTAAGCGCAGCAAGACTGTCTGATTTTGCGCCGATATACACAATTCCATCTGCACCTATGGCGATTGGAGGCTTGTAGCCCATAGAACTGTTGGTAAATTTGAGAGTGCCGCCCTTTGAAAATGAATAAAGCGTTTCTGTCATGCCAGGTGGAGGTGAAAACGATGATATGTATATGTTGCCGTCAGGACTTACTGCAATTTGTCTGTTAAGCATTTCAGCCTGCCCGAGATTACCTGCCTTCCATTTTTCAGTGCCATCAGATGCGATCGCCATCAAAAAGCCTGGTTCAATAAGATAAAGATTGCCCTCCATGTCGGTTTTGCCAGATCCATAAACAAGGCTTCCCGGCATATTTTTCTGCCATATTGTGCTTCCATCCTTGGTAAAAGCGTAGATGGAATCACAGTCAGAAACAAATACTGTTCCGTTTTCTGAACCCGCGATGAGAGATCCGCATCTTACAGATTTTTTCCATTTAAGAAGCCCGTCGGAATTTATTGAATAAAGATTTTCTGTTGTCAGTAAATAGATTGAGCCAGTGGGTGATATTAATAGAGAGCCATACTCATTTCCTTCTTCAGGAGTATAACGCCATTTTTCCCTTCCTTCCGGATCAATTGCATAGAGCCTGTTCTCGTCAGCGGCAAATACGGTTCCGTCTGCAACTACCCCAACATTTCCAACCACATATGATGAAGTTTCAAAATACCATTTTATTCTTTCGGCTGACGTGTTCAGGCACGCTTCGGTTCCCGGTGATTCGTTTCCCCTCATGTCCCGGGCTGACACCGAGTAGCAGTATTTTGAGTTTTCCGCGATATCATTATCGGTGAACTTCGTATCCTGGGTATAATCAATGAATCGACCGTTTCTGTAAACAAAATATCCTGTAACAGCCACATTATCAGTTGATGCTGTCCATTCCAGCTTTGCAGAATTTTTGGAAACGCTTACCGTTAATCCGGAAGGCTTTGATGGAGGTTCAGCATCAATTAGCACCTGACCATCAAAACAGGTTTCCGGGCTTTTCTCAGACTCGTTTCCTGCCTCGTCAAGCGCTGAAACCGAATAACAGTAACGCGCCGGATCTGTTACAGAAGAATCTATATATGAAGTATATAAAGTCAAAGTCGAGGTGATTTCTGCGATCAAGGAACCATTTCTGTAAATCCTGTATTTTGAAACTCCAACGTTGTCAGTAGAGGCAGGCCAGCTAAGAGACACCTTGTTTGAATATATGGCGGAATGATCCAAAGAAGAAGGTCTTGAAGGATTTTCAGTGTCCTTCGCTTCAGGGGGATTTTCGCCTCCGCTGCTGCTATTGCATCCAAACAAGATCAGCAGAAAAAATAGCAACGCCCACTTTTTGAAGAATGGTTCGATTTTCATTTTTCTCCGGTTATTCTAAATATCGTCAAGGCATCCGTCCGGTATTCTGATTGTCATGATGAATCTTTGGCCAGCCTCCTGAAGCAAGACCCATGCTGCTTGTCTGAATGGCGCATAGAAAACCTGTTTCTGTTGCGGAACTTCCTTGCGCTCCAAAATAAAGCGTGCCGTCGGAAGTAATGGCAAATGGATTAATAGAACCAGTCCCAGCCTTATACTTCCACTTCAGGGTTCCATCTGGTCTCAGGGCAAGAAGATTTCCTCCGGATGTTCCTGCATACAGAGTTCCGTCAGCACCTATGACTGTGGAGTTAAAAAAATTGGTTTCGCTATCATGGTATCTCCATTTGATCTGGCCAGCAGGGGAGATGGCATAAAAATAACCGCTGGTTCCGTTAGAATAAATGGTTCCATCCGAACCTATCACCGGGAAATCCATGGTTGTGTCATCTGGCTTGATTTTCCATTTCAGGGTTCCGTCGGAATTGATGGCCAGCAGACCGTTCTCATAATCCGTCGCGTAAACAGTTCCATCCGGCCCGATTGCAGGGGAATCGTTGTAATAAGCATAAATATCTGTCTGGTATTTCCATTTTACGCTTCCATCAGGGTTAAATGCATACATAAATCCGCTGTAACTTGGAGAATAAATAGTTCCGTCCGAAGCTATCGATGATGAACGGAATGAAACAAGATATCCGCCAGAATTGTCCTCCTCGTACTTCCATTTAAGAGATCCGTCAGGATTGACTGCCCAGAAGGCATTGTCGCCTGGCACATAAAGGATTCCATTACTTGAAATGGAAGGGCTGGCATATGCCGAAGGATCTTCATATCTCCATTTTTCATTCCCATTCGGATAAAAAGCAAGCATCTCACCAGTGTAAATACTTCCGTCTGATCCAATTGAAGATCTATATCCATCCACGCCGGTCGGATAACTCCATCTTACTGATCCGTCAGGATTAAGAGCAAAACGGCTATAGTCTGACCACACTATTATCGAGCTATCCTGCCCTATGGATGGAACCCCGTTAGTTCTGTACTTCCATTTCAGCACGCCTTCTGTTGGCTGGAGCGGAGTTGCGCATATTTCTGGGCTTTTTGCGGATTCGTTCCCGGCAGCATCCACAGCTGAAATCTGGTAACAGTATTTTGTTGAATAATTCAGGCCTGAATCGGTGAAATTCCGGCCTTTTAACCCGATATATTCCCCGTTTCTGAAAACCTTGTAGCCTGTTACGGGATTCAGGGAGTCTATAGATGCATCCCAGTCTATCTTGATCATCGATGACGCAGTTGCAGACGCTGTTACATTGACAGGATCGGAAGGAGGTACAGTGTCTGCCTTTTTTTCCATCAAACTGCAGGAATTTAAGTTGTCGCCAAGGGGTCTCGACCAGCTGCCGCTGGCCAGCCCAGGGCTATCGGACGAAATTGCGTAAATAAAGCCATCAAGTGATCCGACATATATTGTGCCGTCATTGGCTATGGCTGGAGAGCTATATGAAGCGCCGGTCTGACTTTTCCATTTCAGCGCGCCATCATTGCCGATGACATTCATATAACCATCTGTTGTCATTATATATACAGTCCCGTCTGCATCCACCGTTAGGGAGCGCATGATGTAATCATTTGCGTCACTTTTCCACTTTGGAGTTCCATCCTCATTCAGAGCACAGACAAGTACGTTTCCGCCATCAGTATGAGTGCAAGCATAAATGGTTCCGTCCGCACCGGTTACAGGGGTTCCAAAGATGCGATCCGTACTGTTCTGCCAAAGTTCTGTACCATCTGACTTGAGAGCATAAAAATTATTATACTCAGGAACGCCGTGCGCGTAATCATGATGAACAGACACAAGAACCGTTCCTTTGCTGCCTATGACAGGAGAGGAAGCATTCTGGTAAGTACCGGCTGTTCCATAAGATGATTGTTGCCATTTGGGAGTGCCATCAGGAAAGAAAGAGCGTAGGCCATAGCCATAACTCTGGGTATAAATTGACCCTCCCTGATCTATGGCAATGTTTGAGGCCTGGCCTGATACCTGCCATTTAAGTGTTCCATCCTGATTTATTGCATAAAGAGAATCTGATGCTACTGCATATATAGTTCCATCCGTGCTTGAGGCTATAAATCCTTGATAACTGTCATAAGAATTGATCCTTGATGTTTCGAATTTCCATTTAAGAGTTCCGTCAGTTTTTAAGACATAAAGAAATAATTCTGTTTTGAAGCAGATGGAGCCGTCATTAGTGACGACAGGAGGTGATGAAATTTCCACATCAGGCGAATACTTCCATTTCAGATTCCCATCGGGATTTATAGCATAGAGAAAGCTTCCGTCCGAGGCATAAACAGTTCCATCTCCAGCCATGGCCAGATCACTCTTTATATGAGATTCTAACCTGAAGCGCCATTTCACCCTGCCATTTGAAGTGTCAACGCAGGTTGATACGCTACTGGCAGATTCATTTCCAGACGAATCAAGGGCTGAAACGGTATAGCAATATTGTTTTGCAGTTGTAATGTCTGAGTCCGTGTACGAGGTTGTGGATGAAGAAGCAAGGTAGACTCCGTTTCTGTATATTTTATAACCTGTGACTGCTGTATCGCCTGTGGACGCTGCCCATGAGATCTGAACCACAGAATCAGAATTAAATGCAGACAGGTTAGCAGGAACAGAAGGGGCATCCGTATCCCTTCCGTCCTGAGCCCCACTTCCTCCGCTGCTGTTACATCCAAATATAAAAAGAACGACAAAAAGCAGAAACAGCTTTTCACAACATATCCTGAGCTTCATGTATAACCTCTTGATTATTAGTATTAAATCCATTGGCGTGTTGAAATGGCGGGAAAATATACCACTATGCAAATGCTAAAAACAATAATAATCAACAGTAAAAGACAAAAACAACTTTATGGCAATGATAAAAAAAGACATAACCTATACGAATTAGGCCTTAATACGACTTTGATCGCCGTTAAAAAACGGAGTTATGCCCAGGAACGCTCTTTGTCATATACATGGGGCGTGGGAAGGGGGATACGAATGGATTCTCCGGAAGCTGTGTCGAATATGCAAAAGCTGATTTCTTCTTTTTTGCCCATCATCTCGCCGGGATTTAGAAGAAGACAGGTTCCGATCTTTTTTTCATAAAACCTGTGTGTATGGCCAAAACAGACAAGATCATACAGCCCTGATGCCGCAAGATCTTCTGCTGTTTCCATGAAATGGGTGGCGGCAATCCTGCATATATCAAGTTTAAATCTTGCGACATCTGAATGAAAAATAAAAGGAACACCGCATTCCGAAGCATTTTTTACAAGTTTAACCCTGTCTCCGTCGTTGTTTCCGAATACGCCGAAGACCGGCAGCCCGAGAGAGGCAATCTCTTCCACCATGAAAGGAGAGACAAAATCGCCGCAGTGGATTATGGCCTCTGCGCCGTGTTTTCTGATTTCAGCAAATGCAAATCTCAGATTTGCTATGTGGTCATGGGTGTCGCTCATGATGGCAATTTTCATATTTCCAGCCTTGAAAAATGAGAAATATTCTTGATTTAGTATTGCCAGCCGGAGCTCAAATGCTTACTGAACCCCGGCGTTTTAGTTCATCAAAACCCAAAAGTTTTTTGCGAAGCTTTTTTACAAAAAAGTGACTTTTAGGAGCTTTTCAAAGTTCCATGCAAAGACATTTTGCTTGAGATTACTGCCTGTTATTATGAGTCCATTCAAATATTGTCGAATTGTTTTCAGTTTTTTTCCTGATCAGACCTTTATCCATCATCATATCAATGATTGAGGATGTATATTCGGATGTTTCCGCTGTCTCTGCCGAAATTTCAGAAATCATCATTTTATAAGCCTCGTCTGTTTCTCCTGTCTGATTCCCATGTTTTTCGAGAAGATCATCCGACAGTACCTTGAAGATAAACTCCATTTTTCTGTAGCCTTCTATCTGGAGAATCTCTTCCGGAAGTGCTTCGCCTTTTTCGTGCCTTGCCTTGAGCTTGTCCCAGTCAGCCCTTATTTCCTTGTATGATTCTTCGACAAAGGCTTCCATCTGCTCTGGCTTAAGCATAGATGTCTGGACAATCGGGCTGTCCGCGTCGTATCTGCTCCAGTCATCAGTCAGAATTTCAAGATCGTATTCAGAAAGATCCTCACGCACTGTCGTTCCAGGAAACGGGCATAGAAAATGGTAGCCATATTCAATACCGAGTTCCTGCTGGAATTTTCTTGTCTCTTCGAGGGTTTCAAGGCTTTCTCCTGGAAGACCGACCATGAAAGAGGCGTGGGATCTCATACCTGTTTTCTTGCACGCTTCCACAGCTTTTCTGGCCTGATCAAGAGTTATTCCTTTTCTGACCCTTTTGAGCATTTCCTGGGAGCCTGACTCGATTCCGAAGCTGACTGCAATACATCCGGCAGCCTTCATTATTTCAAGAAGTTCTTCATCAATGGTGTTTACCCTTGAAAAAATACACCATGCGAATTTAAGATTTCTTTCTGTTATCACCTTGCAGAATTCTTTTACTCTTTCCTTGCTGGCAGTGAAAAGGTCGTCTGCAATATTTATCATCTCAAAACCGTATGACATGATTTCTTCTATTTCATCAGCCACAAGTTCCGGGGATCTGTGCCTTACCTTGAAACCCACCATTTTTCTGCCAAGACAGAATATGCATTTATTGGGACATCCACGGCTCGTGATAATACTGACAGGAAAGCCAAGAGCCTGATATCTGGACAGAGGAAGAAGATGTCTTGCAGGAAGCGGAAGTGTGTCAAGATTTTCAATAAGCGGCCTTGATCCGGTGAAAAAAACCTCCCCATCTTCCATGAAGGCTATTCCCCGGATATTTTTCCACTCGTTTCTGTCTTTAATTACAGGAATAAGCTCTTTAAGGGTTTCCTCTCCTTCTCCGATCACGATGAGGTCGAGTTCAGGATATTTTTCAAGGGTGTTTTTAACATCAAACGAAACGTGCGGCCCGCCCATAAAGGTTATGATTTCGGGATTAACCTTTTTCGCATCCTGAATTATTGTAACAGCCGGAAGAAAACTCATGGTGACGGAAGTTGCGCCTAAGACATCAGGCATGAATTCCTGCATCTCTGATTTCAATTTTTCAAAGGAATATTTTCTGACTATGTAGTCGAATATTTTCGCTTCTGCTCCGGCCGCCTCACATGCCGCTGCCACATAACATAGGCCGAGCGGAGGAGATGGCGCTTCCTTGAGTGGATAGGTGGGCGCTGCAAGTGCTATTTTCATTTTACTTCAAATCTTCCATTTCTGTGTACAGGAGTAAAAAATATAACGTCATTGGCGGTCTCAGGATCTGCGTGTATTTCGTTTAGCCAGTCAACCACGAGCTGCTCCACGTCATAATCCGATGGTTCCTCGGATATCAGGCCTTCGAAGTAGTCGAAAAGCATGAGCTGGCCTTCCGTCATCTCAAGCCACAAAAAATTCATGTCCCCATGACCAACAAGGATAACAGTGTCCCCGTCCCTGTTTTCCTCAAAATATTCCGATACTTTTTTTGCCATGACTTCCCCTTTCAAATCTTCAGGCCAAGCTTTAGATATTTATCAAGCAATATTCCAATATGCACGATACTGCTATCAGATTTACAGGCTTGCCGCAACGGTAAGAATTGGTTTCAGTATCCCATGTTTCCTTGCTTTAAAAACCCAATAATCTGCTCAAGGCCTTATTTCGAATTTCATATTCTATATTATTTATCAATTCATGTTTTACCCTCACACGCTTCTAATTGCTCATATTGGCAATCCGTGTGAGCGTTTGTCCGTTTCAACACACCATCCATGACTAATTTATCAAAAAGCACCGCTGCGCCCCCCCCCTTATTTATCGACACAGCTAAGCGTATGTTATAATTCCTCTTTGAGGTTTGCATCATAATATATTACATTTTAGCATAATTTCCGTGCCTTAAGTAGCATGGCAATTTGGTTCTACAAGGTAGCATATGGATCAATAATCGTGACCAAAGCAATTCTGTAGCGTTTCTGATCACCCTTAATATGAGTTAACAAAAAAGAATGTAATGAAAATCATGGTTTACAAATTTCTCAATAGGGTTAAATCAATATACAAGTCAGTGTAATTGGCCATCTGCGGACGCATTTTCCCATTAAGGATAACAAGCTCAGAGAGGCGATATGGAAGCACAAGACAACCAATTCAGGAGCGAAGATGTCCTATCCGAGATCAAGCGGTCTTTTAGATCCCGGAAGATAGTTGATGTAGAAGAAGAACAGGTTAAAATGGTTATCTTCAAGGCTGGCGGTCAGGATTACGCCTTATACGGAAGCAATGTACTGGAGATTCTCTCAGGAAGGGAGATATTTCCAGTCCCATTTCTGCCGAATTATATTCCGGGACTTATAAATGTCAGGGGAGACATAGAGGCAGCCATTGACATCAGTCTTTTCCTTGGCGGCCAGAGTACAAAACATGGCAAAGGAATGATAGTAATGATTCAGCATGAATCATTCCGGTCAGGAGTAATGGTGGACAGTGTCGAGGATGTTCTTGATGTACCAGTAGGCAGCATCAAACCCACGCTTCCAACCTTGACAGGAGTTCTTCGTGATTTGGTTACCGGATCCGTCGAATTACCTGATCAGACCGTGCCCATTCTGGATATCAAAAAACTGTCATCTATGGCTACTCCATGAACGCTAATGGATTAGCTGAGACTCAGTCCAGGACAATAACCCTGCTGCTTTTTTCAGCCGGTGGCATATATTTCGGTGCTCCTGCCGAGCAGATAAGCAAGACCGTTAAAACCACGGTACAAAACGTAGATACGCTTCGGAATTTGCCATGGGAGATCTCCCCTGAAAAGGATGAGCAGGTATCCCTCATAGTCCATACTTCAGATGACGAAGAATTCAGGGTTTCCATAGATGACATCGAAGAAATTGCTGCTGTTGGTTTAAATGAAATTTCCCCTTTCCCGGCCTTTATAGAACCATTTCTTCTTTCAAAAGGCATCTGGGGTGTTTTATCCCGAAACGGACGATTGTTTTTTATGGTAAATTTTGACAGAATTTCAATCAATAATTTGATTGCGTCACAATGAAGGCCGCATATCCAAGGAGACATAAATGAAAATAACATTGCGCAACAAAGTGCTTGGGCTCATCACTGTATCGGTGGTTATGACGGCTCTGATAGTCACTGCGATTTCAGCCGTGGATACAATCCGCAAAGGAATAGAACGAGCTGATTCATACAAGGAAACCCTTCTTTCAGAAAGGGAAACCCAGATCAAGGGTTACGTTGAGATTGCCGCAAATCTTATTTCCACACTTCCCGAAGATGAAGCAAAGAAAGCCATAGAGGTCATGCGCTACGGCGATAAAGGCTACTTATGGATTCATGATTATAATAATGTCATGATCTACCATCCTGATCCGGCCCTTAACGGCAAGGATCTAAGCAATCTCAAGGACCCCAAGGGACTGAATATAATCGGTGAGCTCACAAAAATCTGCCGTGAAAAGGGTGAAGGCTTCCTGAAACATTCATGGAAGATTCCGGGGCAGGAGATTATGCGGCCCAAGATTACCTTCGCAAAGGCTATACCTCGTTACAGCTGGATCGTTTCGACAGGACTCTATGTCGACGACATAGACGAGGCGGTTGCAAGTAGAAAGGCCAGAATCAACAAAGATGTCATCTCCACCATCATTCTTGAACTTTGTATAACCCTTGCCGTGGCCTTATTCTTCATGTCAGGCACAGCCTATTTACTCAACCGCTTCATATCTCGCCCTATTTCTGCTATGACCAGGGCCATGAAGGCCTTTGATAACGATCTTAGAATCTCTGTGCCAGTGACATCAAATGATGAGATTGGCGAACTTGCAGCCTGGTTCAATGAACTGATAGACAAGCTTCACCACAGCATAATCATGGTTTCAGAAGTAACAAATGCCTTGAACGTCGATGCAGGTACAATTTCCTCAAACATGCACCATCAGTCCAGCTTCGCGGCCCAGTTAGCGAGTTCAGTGGCTGAGATTACTTCGAGCATGGAAGAGTTGTCATCCTCTGCAAGCCAGATAGCGCAGCATAGCCAGAGCGTGGTTTCACGTGCAGATCAGACACTCGCGGACACCAGAAATGGCGCATCCGAGGTTGAACACCTGACAGAAAAAATCGACCTCATCAATCAAGGAATGCAGTCCAATCTGGCCGAAATAGTCTCACTTGGGCGCAAATCAAAAGAGATCACCAAGGTCATGGAAATCATCAACAACATAGCCAACCAGACCAAATTGATTGCTTTTAACGCGGCCCTGGAAGCAGCCAGCGCAGGTGAAGTGGGGAAACGCTTCGGAGTGGTGGCAGTGGAAATTCGCAGGCTGGCAGACAGCGTTGTTGCCTCCACTATGGAAATAGAAGGCAAGATCACCGAAATTCTTGATTCTGTGAACAGACTGGTAATGTCATCTGAAAAGACATCTGTCATGATGAGGGAAGGACAGGAATCCTCAAAACAGACCGTATCCATGCTGATGAATATGGTGAACGGTGTGGAGGAAGCCACTGATTCGGCCAGACAGATTTCCCTCTCCACCCAGCAACAGCAGATAGCCAGCAGCCAGGTGCTGATCGCCATCAAGGATATAGATCAGGGAGTAAGACATTCCACCACATCGGCCAGGGAATCGAGTATCGTGGCAGGCGAACTTGCCAAAATGGCAGGCAGACTCAAGACCCTCGTCAATACATTCAAGATAGACGAGTCCAGACAAAGCAGCCATAGCCAGCAGGAAAAAGAATAATGAGAAGGTCCGGCAAGATTATACGGGTGCTGATCGTTGATGACAGCCAACTGGCGAGGAAGATACTGATAGATATTCTTTCTTCGGACCCGGATCTGCGCGTCATAGGTGAAGCCAAAGACGGCCTCGAGGCCGTTGACAAGGCCAATAGTTTAAAACCGGACATTGTGACAATGGACATAGACATGCCTGTATTGAACGGGCTTGAGGCAATCGAGAGAATAATGGGTCAGTGTCCTATGCCTATTCTGGCTGTTACGGCCCTCTCCGGAGTGCGCATGGCCTTTAAGGCAGTAACAAAAGGAGCATTGGATATTCTGGATAAATCGGATATCACTCTGGATGATGGAGCCACGCTGATCAGAAAGATCAAAATACTTGCAGGCGTGGATGTAGCGGTACACCATATTTCCATGCTTAAAAAAGGTAAAATCAAAACGCCGGAGCCAGCAAAAATCATGACTCTGCAAAAGCAGGACTCTCAGTTCAGGAGCATAGTGGCAATTGCCGCGTCCACCGGAGGCCCCCAGGCCATAAGCGCAATTCTTTCACAGCTTCCGGCCTCATTCCCGACCCCCATAGTCATAGCCCAGCATGTTGCAGCAGGATTCACAGAAGGAATAACAGAATGGCTCAATACCTGCACGGCCCTGACCGTTATGCCTGCTATTGATGGAGATAGAATCATGCCGGGTCATGTTTATCTTAACCCTTCGGAATTCTCGATGAGAATCAACAGCCAGGGCTTAATATGCCTTTCCAAAGAAACGTCAAATCAGATGTACCACCCTTCATGCGATACTCTTCTTTGTTCCGTGGCCGAAGCATTCGGAAAAAACTCAGTGGGAGTCATACTGAGCGGTATGGGCAGTGACGGAGTTTCCGGGATAAATTCGATAAAAACAGTGGGTGGCGCGACCCTTGCGCAGGATGAACAAAGTTCGGTTGTCTTCGGAATGAACGGAATAGCCATCAAGCAAGGCGCGGTAGAGAATGTGCTGTCCCTTAATGAAATTCCAGGTGTTCTGATAAGGCTTGTGGGTCTTAACAATGGTGAGCTAAAGTGAACGCCAATCCAGAGATAAGCGATATTCAATTAGAACCTTTCAAGGCCCTTCTCCTTGAAATATGCGGGTTTTCCTTTGATAGCGGCCGTGGTCAATCCCTGCACACAGCGCTGATCAATCGCATGGCTTATCGCAGAATGGATTCCCTCATGGACTATATTGCCCTTCTCAAACGGAATCCTGACGAGATGCACAGTCTGGTGGAGCTTCTGACTGTAAACGAAACCTATTTTTTCAGGGAATCAGAATATCTCAGCCTGATGATGAAGCGCCTGGTTCCGGAAATTATGAACGACAGCCCAAATGCCCAGATAAAAATTGTGAGCGCTGGCTGTTCAACAGGAGAAGAGCCATATTCCATAGCCATGCTGCTGAATGATATCCTTGGATCTGAAAGCATGCAGCGTTTTAACATTGTTGGAGTCGATATAGATGGGTCCGTCATATCTAAAGCCATAAAAGGCATATACGGCAAATATTCCTTCAGAGGCATGGATCATATATATCTTGAACGATATTTCGAGGAGGCTGAAGCAGGAACATTCCGTGTAAAAAAACAAATAATGAACCAGGTTACGTTTCAGACGGCCAATCTGCGCAGCAGTATCTATCCGGCGGTCATGCAGAACTCGGACATCATATTTTACAGGAACGTGTCCATATATTTTCCAGCCCAGGTGCAGGAGGAAATCTTCGCCCGCCTTGCCGACTGTCTCAACACAGGTGGTTATTTGATAGTAAGCGCGACAGAAACCATGCACCATGACTTAGGAATACTCGCCCTGGTTGAGATGAACGGCCTCTTTGTCTACCGTAAACTGCCCGGCACTCTTTCAAGAGACCGCAGACACCATAGAAGAAAAGAACCTGAGGCGGTTCGTCCTTTAATAACTAAGAATACAAGGCAGCCAGAGCAATTAAAAAAACCTGAAAAGCCAGATAAGCATTTTGAAAAGATTAATATCAAAAGCCTTTTTGATGACGCCCTGGAACACGCCCAGGCAGAGAGACCGGATCTGGCATTGTCGGTGCTTGATAAGATTATCAGTCAGGACCAAGGCTTTGTAAACGCCCATGCATTAAGGGCCAGCCTGCTTATTGACGCCCATCGTCTCGATGAGGCGCAAAGCGCGTGCAATGAAGCCCTCAAGCATGATCTTCTTTGCCTTTCAGCCTGCCTTATGCTTGGAATCATAGCTCATCAGACAGGAAAGAACGAAGCAGGGCTAAAGCATTTCAGGAAAGCAGTTTATCTTGACTCCTTATGCTGGCCCGCGCATTTTTATCTGGCGGGAATAACCCATCTCATGGGTGAAAACAAAAGGGCAATTGCAGGATACCAGACTGCCCTCGAAATACTGAGCAATGGAGCTATATCTGAACTAGGCACAAAATATTTTCCATTGACTTTCAATGCTCAACAATTTTTGGTTGTATGTCGACATAAAATCGGCATTTTGAAAAAGACCTGACAGGACAGGAATCGGACAAGACCATGGCCATTGACCGCTCCAAATTTTTGGCAAGATTTGTGGATGAAGCAAGAGTGCATTGCGCCAGGCTCACCGAAGGCCTGCTTGTCCTTGAAAAATCGCCCCTGGATAGCGACACCGTAAATTCTCTATTCCGTTCTGCCCATACCATAAAGGGTTCGGCGCGGATGATGAAGCTTTCAGGCATAGGCGAACTGGCCCATGGAATGGAGGATTTGCTTGATGCTGTAAGAGGTGGCAGGGTAAGTTTGACAACAGGATCATTTGAACTGCTTTTGAAATGTGTAGACTCTATTGCTGCCATGCTCGACCAGATCAATACTGGCCATGAATCGCCTGCGGCACCGGCGGATCTATGCTATGAACTGAAAAAAAAAGCCATATGTGATCCTGATTATTCTGGTACAGAGCCTGTGACTTCTGTCGCAGAACAAATAGATGAAAAAACCGATGAAACAGATCAGGAAAAACAGGTGGTTAATCATTCCACCAGGCCCGGCAGCGGCCAGACTGAGTATCTTAGGGTCAATGCAGGCAAACTGGACGAACTGATCCGCTTGATGGGGGAGATTATCTCGGATCACAATCGTTTCAGGATGGATATTCAAAACGTACAAGATACTTTTAGGATAACAGCCCAAGATATTGACTCAGCCCTGGCAATACTGGATCATGATATACAGGAATCGGAAAATCCCAGGCGAATCGTTGAAAACTATGAAACTGCTCAAAACAATCTGCGCCAGGCAATCCAGATCATTGGCGACGGAGTGAGAATGCAGGAGCATCTGTTTGGAGAGCTTCGGGATGCGACTCTGGAACTCCGCATGATTGCTTTATCAACGGTCTTCGAACCATTGACCCGGAACGTCAGGGATCTGGCCAGGGATTTTGACAAGGAAGTCGATTTTATCATTACTGGCGGTGACACCGAACTTGACAGAAAAATATGTGAACGCATAGGTGATTCTCTCCTGCACATGATTCGCAATGCTCTGGATCATGGCCTTGAACCCCCGGTGGAAAGGATCAGGTCAGGCAAATCTCCCAAAGGAAGAATAGAGCTGACCGCATTCTATCATGGAGGAGGCGTAACCATAGCACTCCACGACGACGGCAGAGGGCTTGATCAGGAAAAGATCCGTAACAAAGCCCTTTCGAGGCATCTTTTCGATGCGGCAACCCTTGAACACATGTCGAGGGCTGAGATAAATAACCTTATTTTTCTGCCTGGTTTCAGCACAAGCCCGATCATAACCGATCTGTCAGGCCGGGGAGTGGGCATGGATGTTGTCCGCCAGAATATAGTGAATGAACTCAAAGGATCTGTTACCATAGAGACTCAGCAGGGAAAAGGAACCTCATTTTTTTTGCACCTGCCCCTGAATCTCGCTGTTTGTCCCCTCTTCATTGTTCAGGCAGCAGGCATGGCAATGGCTCTACCGGAAACATCCATCGTCGAAATGCTCACAGTTTCACAAGACGACATCATTGAAATAGTCGGCAAACAGGCCTTTCGCCTGCGCGAACAGATCATACCCGTGGAAAGACTGGCCGGAATCCTGAAACTTGAAGGAGACAGCTTAGTGTTAAAAAATGCTACTCTTATGGTGGTCAGGGATGGAGAAAACAAGTTTGGGCTTCTTGTGGATGAAATTCTGGGAAGAGAGGAAATGGTTGTCAAGCCCTTGCCAGAGTATCTCAAGCAGCTGCGTATTGTCACAGGAGGCACAATAGGTCAGGGAAACAGCATAATAAATGTACTCCACGTCCCCGAACTAATGCGGCTTGCCGGAGAGTCGACCGCCCCTGTTTCCGAAGGTGCGGCCAAGACTGAAGGTTCCTTGATCCTTGTTGTGGATGATTCCATAAATACCAGAGAGATAGAAAAAAGCATTCTCGAAGCTTACGGCTACACAGTCGAGACAGCAGATGACGGTCAGGAGGCCCTGGAAAAGACTCGCAACACCATCTATGACCTGATTATCACCGATGTGGAGATGCCTCGGCTTGACGGGTTTTCCCTCACCGAAAAACTGCGCAGCGATCCTCGCTATCTGAGTGTACCGATAATCATCGTAACCTCTCTGGAAAAGGATATTGACAAAAAGAGAGGAATTATGGCAGGCGCAGATGCATATATAGTCAAAAAAGCCTTTGACCAGTCCAATCTTTTGGACACGATCAGAAATCTCATAGGCGGATAAGGGGAATGAAACATATGAATTCATATTGCATTTTTCAAAACAATTCTGATTTTTAGATATAGGATGCATCTTGCATATTTTGCATGCTCAAAATACAAATGATTTTTCTAAAGAGATGGTCAGGAATCCGATGAAAGAAGCAGAAAACAGAATAATTGTGGTTGATGATGATTCATTCGCTGCAGAGCTTATAGGAATGGCCCTCGAATCAGCCGGTTTTGAAGTCATTATGGCGGATGGTGGTATTGATGCCCTGGAAAAAATATCGGTCGATCCATCGATTAAAATCATCGTTTCTGACATGAATATGCCATTAATCAACGGCGCTGAACTTTTTGAGGAACTGAGGCAAAACGGCTTTAATCAGCCCTTTTTGCTGCTCACAGGTGAAGACCCCGAAGCTTTACTCTCTGATCATCCTTATATAGACGCTATTCTCGCCAAGGACGAAAATATGCAGGAAGCCCTGCCCAGTTTGATTAAGGCGCTTATTTCAAAAGCAGAGGCAAAGGAGACTAAATGAAACCTTCAGCCACAGAACGCCTGCGGAATCTGAAAAAGGCATTCATAAATCAGCTCCCTGCGCAGATAAATAAAATAAGAGAGGCCCTGGAGGCACATGACATCACTGCCAACGATAAATTAGAAGACCTTCACCGCCAAATCCATACGCTTAAAGGCACTGCAGCTTCATTTGGCCTGAAAAATTTGAGCATTGAGGCAGACAAAGGCGAGCAACTGGTGAAGACAGCGCTAAAAGACACTTTTTCGCCATCTGATCAATGGCCAAGGCAGATGCAAGAACATCTTGCAATTATAGAACGCGAGATTTCCTGTATCTCGGCAGATGAACCGGAATGCGTAGAAAATTTAAGTCTTGCCCTGGCTCCGGCCAAAATTCTTTTGGACAGGGAAGTAATCGTATACCTGTGCGAAGATGATCCTATCCAGTGTTCCAATCTGGCTACCCAGATAGGCTGTTTCGGTTTCAAGGTCAAATCTTTCGTAGATCTGGAAAAATTCCGTAAGGCAGCATGTACCGAGCCTCCTGATGCCATTGTCATGGATATGGTTCACCATGATCTTGAGACTGGAGGTGCTGATGTCATAAAACATATAATGGCAGGACGAAAAGAGGCTATACCTGTTGTCTTTATCTCTGCCTATAGTCATCTTGCCGCACGCATAGCGGCTGTGCGAGCAGGAGCCAGCGCATATTTCGTAAAACCTGCCAACCCTTCGATCTTATGTTCTACGCTGCATGATTTGACCACAAGAGAGGAACCAGAGCCTAACCGCATAATGATCGTGGATGATGATCCGTATCTGTCTGAAATGTATTCGTCCATACTCAGGGAAGTCGGCATGGAGACCCGCACTCTTAATGATCCGATGCAGGCCCTGTCATTACTTTCGGAGTTCAAACCAGACCTGATCCTTATGGACATGTATATGGCCGGATGCAACGGAATGGAACTTGCCAAGGCTATCCGCCAGATGGAAACTTATATAAGCATTCCGATAGTATTTCTTTCCAGCGAGACAGACATTGATCTTCATTTCGATGCAAGAAAAATGGGCGGGGACGAGTTTCTGGTCAAGCCCATAAAGCCCCATCATCTGATCTCAGCAGTGTCTGTCCGGGCAGAAAGGATGAAGCTTCTCCGTTCCTACATGGTCAAAGACAGCATGACAGGCCTATATAACCACAGCACCATCAAGGAATATCTGTCCATGCATGCAGAACGGGCAAGGCAACATAATGAAAATATCTGTTTTGCCATGATAGACATAGATCATTTCAAAAAAGTCAATGACACATACGGACATCCCGTGGGAGACCAGGTTCTAGTTACCCTGGCCCGCATGCTGAAACAGCGGCTTCGCAAGACAGACATAATCGGTCGTTATGGCGGGGAGGAATTTGCCGTGATTCTGCCAGGATGCCCAATTAATGAAGCTGCAAGTATACTCGATCAGCTCAGGAAGAATTTCGCCTCAATTTGTTTTACTGTAGGACAGACCACCTTCTCATCGACTTTCAGTTGCGGAGTAGCATCACTTTCTTCATATCCGGAGATTGAACAACTATGCAATGCAGCTGATGAGGCTCTTTATTCTGCCAAACATTGCGGAAGAGACCGCATTGCTACTGCCCCCAGCCAAGTGTAGTTTATAACCCTTGGCCGATTTATGATGATCAGCAATGACTTCTTTCCCTGAAAAATCAAAAACCCCTTGCCTTATAAGGTCATCCTGTGTTTTCTGAATCAAATTTGATTTTACAGGAGATTCAAAATGGCCCTCGATCAAAGCCAGATTACAAAGTTCATGAACCAGGCTGATATGCTGGCGAACAAGGTGAAAAAGCGTTTCAAGCACATAGGCAAGCGCTATGCAAAGCAGAATATTGAGGTTTTCAGGCTTTATGACTGGGATATTCCCGAGATCCGCGCTGTGGTCGACTGGTATGCAGGCCATCTTGTCATTGGTGAATACACAAGACTCCAGACAGTGCCTGAATGGCTGCCCATAATGGCTGAAGCTGTGGCAGAGGCGCTTGAGGTTCCCCTTGATTTTGTCCACCTGAAAGAAAGAAAAGCAGGAAAACAGGGCGGCCAGAGATACCAGCGCCTGAATTTCACAAACAGAAAAATCATTGTGTCTGAAAGGGATTTGAAATTCTATGTAAATCCCTATGATTATGTGGATACAGGACTTTTTTCCGATCACAGAAACACAAGGCAGATGGTTCGTGAAATGGCTGCTGGCAAGGATTTTCTGAATCTTTACTGCTACACTGGCACATTTTCATGCTATGCGGCAAAAGGCGGAGCACGCACAACCGTATCAGTTGACAGGGCAGAAACAGCCATAAACTGGTGCAGGGATAATTTCGAGCTGAATGAAATTCCTGAGAGGGGAAATCTGCTTGTCCAGGCCCATACCATTGATTTTCTCAGAAGGGCAAAGCACGAGAAAGCGAAATTCGATCTTGCTGTTGTCGATCCTCCATCATATTCGACCATCGTATCCAGAAACTATGAATTCGATATTTCAAAGGATCATCCTGGGCTTTTAAGGGAAGTGGTTGCCCTAATGCGCAGGGGATCGACCATATTCTTTTCTACTAATCACCAGAACTTCGAACTTTCCATAGGTGATCTGGAAATAAGCGATGTTGATGAAATAACCTCCAAAACAATCCCTGAGGATTATATAACTCCGAGAAAAATGATTCACAGGTGCTGGAAAATCAAGGTGTAGAGTTTGGTCTGCGCTTCTTTATGTAGCGGTACTTCTGTATTGCTTCAAAAGCAGATATCCAGCCCAGATCAAAGAAAGGATTATAAGAAATTTGCCGGTATTAAGGGATAAAAGGGCTATGGCATGGTCATATCTTATCAGGCCTGATTCCTTGAGTATGAATTCCCAGTCATGAAATCCATATGGCGAATCCATGCCTGTGTTGCCTCCGAGCAGAGGCATGGAAAGACTTCTTGAATCATTTATATATGGGGATATATCAATAAAATTCTGGCCTAACCACCAGAGGCAGAATGAAGCCGCAAAAGTGTCTCTTGTCTTTATGATGAATGTTCCCATACAGATCAGGGGCATGAGGAGCTGTCCGAGAGTGCCTCCCAAAGACGTTACAAATCTCCCGAACAACCTGAAAAAAATATGTCCTGCCTCGTGGAACGGAAGGTTTACGAGGTGCCAGAATGTATTCATCAAATATTCATCTGTTAATGATGAAAATATGAATCTGATTCCCAAAAAGATCATAAACAGAAAGAATACAGCCCTGATAATAAGAAATGTATGATCTGGCTCTTGTTTGACGTAAAAAAGAAGCTCTCTTGCAATATCAAAATAATTTACAGGCTCATTTTCCTCTTCAACGTCCATTGAAGTATCAGATTCTTTCCTTAACGAGGCCTTCAGGTATTTTTCAAATATTATTCCGCAGCTGATACATTCAGATGCTTCTTGGGTTCTGGCTGCTCCGCATTTCGGGCATTTCATTTCCATGGAATCATCCTGTCTGAATGTGAAAAATATAGAAAAAATTACTTTCACTTTACTGAAAGGTATTTGTCAGATCAAGATTTTAACTGCAATGTCAATTCTAATTCAAGAACGAGCAAAGATTAAATCTTGTGTCAGATATGTAAAAATAATAGATGGTTATTGTAAAATAAACACAGATCGCTTATTAGATGGTCATTAAAAAAACGGATTTGTTAACACAAGTATTAAAGATTTATGATTATGTTTTTTCTCCAAAGGAGACGCCCATGAAAGTCAAAACCCAGGAACTTTTCAATTTTTATTCTCATCTTGCAGGAATGATAGCTGCCGCAGTTGGCACTGTTTATCTGGCTAAAGTAGCGAGCTATTCAGCATCAGGCTTGGTAACCGCACTTATTTATGGAATTTCTGTAGTTTTCCTTTTCTGTGCAAGTTCGCTGTATCATGCATTTAAAAAAGAGGATAATGAAGTCTCTTTCTGGAGAAAAATGGATCGTATTGCAATTTTTTTTATGATTGCAGGTACTTATACGCCTGTTTGCTATTTTTGCATGGATGGGGCTTATAAATGGTCGATGATTGGCCTTCAGTGGGGTCTTGTGGGCTTTGGCGTTATTTCCCAGCTTTTTTTTCCAAGGGCGCCGAGGAAGCTTTACGCAGCCATCTATCTGGCAATGGGCTGGTCAGCTCTTTTCACCATCAATCAGATGCTTGAAAAAATGTCCGTAACCCAGGAAATTCTTCTGTTTACTGGCGGCGCTGCTTTTACGCTTGGTGGCATTATTTACGCCATCAAAAAACCAAGAATTATTCCTGGTATTTTCAGCTTCCATGAACTCTTTCATGTAATGGTTCTGATCGGCGGAGTTCTCCACTACGCAATGATTTACAGGGTATATTTTGAGCTTGGCGCATAAAATGAGCATAGCTTATACGGGTTCAGACCTCTCTCAGACAACAGCAACTCTGCTGGAGTCTGAGTTGGCTCTGTTTGAAAAAGAATATAAAAAGAATTTTACTCCTGCTGAAAGCAAGCCCAAATCCATCGGGACTCCATATTTTCTGCACTCGCCTCTATCAGAAACAGGAGTTCTTCTGATCCACGGACTCATGGCCGCTCCTGAGGAAGTAAGGGAATGGGCGGTTTTTTTTCATAAAAAAGGCCTGACAGTATATGCGCCAAGGCTTTCAGGCCACGGAACATCCTCTGCCGATCTTTCTGTTCGCACATATAAAGACTGGATTGATTCTGTCGACCGGGGTCACGCAATCCTTAGAACATGCTGTAAAAAGATTGTTGTGGCAGGTTTTTCAACAGGAGCAGGGCTTGCCCTGCAATCCGTAATCCTGAAGCCGGACGCTTTCGAGGCAGTGATCGCAGTCAGCGCTCCATTCAAATTCAAGAGCTTTTCATCCAATTTTGCTGAAATTCTGAACGGCTTTAATCAGCTATGCGAGTCCATCAACATGGCCAAGCATGCAAAAAAATTTGTAACAAATCACGCCGACAATCCACATATAAACTATCTCAGATGTCCGGTCAGTGCCTTTGTTCAGGTTAAGAGCCTGATGCGAAAAGTCCGCAGATCTTTAAAAAACATCCGGATTCCGGCTCTTGTAATACAGGCAAAGGAAGATCCAAAAGTCGCACCTGAAAGCGGACCTGCCATATTCAAGCTGCTTGGCTCTGACAAAAAACATTTTTCATGGATTGATCATAATCTGCATGGAATTGTTCGCGGAGACATTGGCAACGAGGTTTTCAAAGAAGTGGAATCATTTCTTGAGGCTTGCTGTCTCGTTGATACCTTGAACTGATATTCCTGAAATTCTTTGCTCCGGCTGGCTGAATACCTTATAAGAAAGAGTTCTTCAAAAAATCCATCTTTGTCACTTAAGGGAAAAAATGCCAGATACAATCTATCGTCGTCTTGCCCATCATATGGACAGCCTTCCGGGTGGTTTTCCTGAAACTCCTGAAGGCATTGAAATCCGGATTCTTAAACTTCTCTTTTCTCCTGACGAGGCTTTATACCAAATCTATTTCAAAAGTGCATTAATTATCCATGGCCACGCAACAATAGATCTGACTTTTTGCTGGTCAAGCTCCATTGAAAGCAATGATGATTCCAAGTGTTTTTCAAGAGAAAAAATGCTGTCAAAAACCTTGTTATGGAAATATTTTTCACGAAGCTCATCCCAAAGATGCTCAACGGGATTAAGTTCTGGTGAATATGGAGGCA